>DASUHB010000074.1 GCA_036273715.1 Gemmatimonadaceae bacterium | reverse complement strand
TGTAGCCGCCGCTCCCGTAGGTACCGGCGCGCATCCACACCGTGTCGCCCGGATGGATCCGGCCACCGGCGCCAGCCAGCGCCGTCGTCAGATTCCAGGGCGAGCTGGCCGTGCCCGCACCGCCGCTCGATCCGTTAGGCGTTACGTACCACCCCGAGTGCGATGTCGCGCCCGTGCCACCCGAGACGGTGATCGAAGCCGTTGCTGATTTCGACTCCGAAGTGGCTTTGACGACGGCCGATCCGGCCGCAATCGCGGTCACGACACCTGAGCTGCTGACCGTCGCCACCGACGTGGAGGACGATTGCCAGGTGATCGTGCGCCCGCTCAGCACGTTGTTCGCCGAGTCCTTCAAGGTCGCCGTGAGTTGCTGCGTGCCACCGACGGACAGCGTAGCGGATGTCGGTGAAAGGCTAACCGTCGCAACCGGCACCTGCGTCACGGTGATTCCCGCCGTTCCGCTCTTCCCGCCGCTGGTTGCGGTCACCGTCGCGCTTCCGACGGCAACTGCCTGAATCATTCCGTTGGATGAAACCGTCGCGACACCGGTTGCGCTGCTCTTCCATGTCACGGTCTGTCCCGTTAGGACGTTCCCGTTCGCATCGCGTACCGTTGCCGACGCCTGCTTGGATGCGCCGACCACGAGGCTGACGGAGCTTGGCGTGACCGCAACCGACGCCGCCGGCGCTTCCGCCACGGTGATGGTGGTCGAGTCACGCTTGCCTTCACTCGTCGCGTAAACCTGCGTCAAGCCGGCGACGACACCTTTTACCAAACCGCTCGCAGAAACCGACGCGATCGTCGAGTCTGCAGCCGACCACGTGATCGTACGACCCGTCAGTACGTTGCCCGATGAATCGAGGGCCGACGCGCTGAGTTGAACCGTGCCACCAATGATGATGGTGGCGCTGTCCGGCGTCTCCGCAACGCTCGCGACCGGCGCGTTGACGACGGTAATCGCGCTGCTATCGCTGTGTCCGTTGCTCGCTGCGGTAATCGTCGCCGTTCCCGTGGCGACAGCGGTCACGACGCCGGCCGAGCTGATGGTCGCGACGGAACTGGTCGACGTGGCCCAGGTGATCGTTTGTCCGGCGAGCACAGTCCCGGCCGAGTCCCGAGGTGTCGCCGTGAGTTGACTTGTCTTACCCTTGATGATCGTCAGCGTCGAAGGCGTGACCGAGATCGATGCGACAGTCGGCGGGTTGACCGGGACGGTGACCAACGCTGCGCCCGACCGACTGTCGCTGGTCGCAGTGATGGTCGCAGTACCGGCGGCGACTCCCGCGACGACACCAGTCGATGATACCGACACGGCGCTCGAGTTGGAGCTCGACCAGGACACGGTTCGTCCCGTTAGGACATTGCCGGCCGAATCCTTGAGCGTTACGGCCAACTGTGACGTCTTGCCGATTGATAGCGAGAGCGTGCCCGGCGAGACGATCACCGCGGCGACTGCGACATTCGCGATCTGAAGCTTTGCATTGCCATGCTTCTTCCCGCTCGTCGCGACAACGGTCGCAGTACCAGCGGATTTTGCTGTCACCACACCGGTCGCCGTCACCGATGCCAGCGCCGAGTCATCGACAGACCACTCGACACTCCCCTTCATTGGCCGTCCGCGGCTGTCGAGGAGCGTCGCCGAGAATTGCGCCGACTGACCCGGCACGATGGAGGTCACCGCTGGCGAGACTTCGACGCTGTCGACGATGACACCGACCACGGAGACGGGAGCGCTTTCCTCTACGCTGTCGGAAGTTGCTGTGACCTGGGCGGAGCCCTGAGCCTTGGCGATTGCCAAACCGGTCGACGACACCGTCACGATAGCTGGATTGGAGCTTGTCCAGCTGACAGATCGACCGGCGAGGACATTGCCATCGCCGTCGCGTGGTGTGGCCGAGAATTGCATCGTGTCGCCAGTCATCAGCGACGCGCTTGTGGGCGACAGGGCCAGCGACGCCACTGCCGCAGGCAGCACAGTGAGGGAAGCGGCACCCGACTGCTGGTCGCTGGACGCCGTAATGGATGCCGTGCCGACGCGTCGCGGTGTCACTTGGCCGGTCGCCGACACGATGGCGATCGTCGTGTCAGAGCTGCGCCACGTGACTTGGGCGCCAGACATGGCGTTTCCCGACGCATCGCGAACCGCCGCGTCGAATGACACGGTGCCGCCGATGTGGACACTGGCGCTCGTCGGCTCGATCGAAATCGAGGCTGCCGAGTGCGGGGTATCGAGCAGCGGAGCGGATGTGTCGAGACAGGCTACCGCTGCGGCAACGATGAGGAACACTGCGATGGAGCTTGCGCGAACGTGGGGACGCATGCCACCCCCTTGCTGAGGATCCGTTCGGCGGCCCGACCGGCATGGCGCGCGGTGCGCGCTGTAGCCTCGTGGCTTTGCGTCGCCGGCTTTCGCCGGGTATGCCTTTGTCGCGTGAGCCCCAGTGGGGCGTGCGATCGTGCCTGGTGCCTGCTGTGTGACGTAGCGACGCTCGACAAATCGACAAGCAACCACGCCCCTTTTCCGTGTGTTCGCATTGCCTCAATTGTTGTCAGATCATAGGGAAATCCAAGTAGATTCGTCGGGTGCGCAACGATAAGCGTCACATTGCTCTATTCTTATATTTGCAACATCCAAGATTCGCATACTCGCGCGCGACGTCGGCAGTCGCCGACGAGTGAACGCGTCGCTTCGCTCGATCACGCAGAGAGTTCGTGCGCCTCGCCATCTTCACGAATCAATTTCCGAATCGCGTTAGCACTTTTTTCGCGCGCGATGTGCGGGGCCTCATCGATCACGGCATTGAGGTGGACATTTTTCCGCTCCGCCCCCTGGATGAATCGCTGTGGCAGTATGTGCCGAGTGAATTGAGCGATGCGGTGCTGTCGCGCGCCCGCATTCATCACCTGGGATCGAGCACTGGTGATGCGAACTCCAGTGGACATGGGGCGAGTGCTCTACCCGTAGAGATGGCGCTCGCAGCCAGTGCGTCTGCACTGAAATACGGTTGGGAGACCACGGCGAAGACCATATACGCGATTCGTGGTGCGCTCGAGTGGGCACGGCGCTTTCCGGATGGGTTCGACCATGTGTGGTCGTATTGGGGCAATTACGCAGCGACGTCGGCGGCGCTCTTTCACAGGGTGACGAGCCCAGGGGCGCCGTTCTCGATGACGCTTCATGCCGGCACGGATCTGTATCGGACGCCCGTCTTCATGAAGCAGAAACTGCAGTACGCGGATAACGTGTTCGTCGTGTGCGAATTCAACCGCACATATCTCGAGCGGCATTTTCGCGGCGTGTGGCCGGCTATCTCAGGTAAAGTGCAGCTGCATCACCTCGGTCTCGACCTGAGCGAGTATTCTTATTCTGAAGCCGGCCGGACGCCGGGTCGTGTGCTGTGCGTGGGGTCGCTCGAACGCGTCAAAGGTTTCTCGGACGCGGTGCGGGCCGTTGCAGCAGTAGGGTCAACGGATCACGGTGTCCACTTGGACATCATTGGCGAGGGGCCAGAATCGCCGGCGCTCAGACGGATGGCTTCGGAATTGGGCGTCGCTGATCGTGTGAATTTCCGCGGCTGGCTGAAGCCGGGCGAAGTGCGTGACGCGATGCGCTCCGCCACAATCCTCGTCCATCCGTCGACGGGTCTCGGCGATGCCGTGCCGACCGTGATCAAGGAGGCCATGGCGCTCGGGACTCCAGTTATCGGGACGCAGGTGGTTGGAATTCCCGAGCTGCTTGCGGATGGCGCGTGCGGCGTGCTCGTGCCACCGCGTGACTCACGTGCGCTGGGCGAGGCGATTCGATCACTCCTCGCCGATCCAGACAAGCGGTTGCGCTTTGCGCGCGCGGCGCGTGCGCGGGCGGAGGGCATGTTGGATGTGAAAGTCACGAGTGCGCATCTCGCGGCACGACTCGTCGAATCGAGGCGCAGGCCGCGGAGCAGCCGCGAGGAGACTGTGTCGTCATCCGTGTCGACAGTCAAGAATTAGGTGAGTTGGCGCGACGCACTTCTCGAGGTGTACAATCGCCTTCCGCCCGGTGCCCGCTCGATCGCGGCGAGTGCGCGGGGGGCTCGTCTTCGCGCGTGGAGATACGGTCCGGAAACCGAGCGACTCGTCGCAGAAGCGCTCGAACGAGACACGTGGTCCGCAGAGCGCTGGCGCGCCTACCAGGAAGATCGTCTCGCTGTATTGCTCGAGCGGGCCGCTCAACGGGTGCCGTACTATCGTGCGCTGTGGTCAGAGCGCCGACGCACGGGGGACCGAAGGCCGTGGGACGTGCTCGAGCACTGGCCGGTGCTCGACAAGGCGGCGGTGCGGCGCGATCCACGGTCGTTCGTTGCGGATGACTGTCGTCGAGGCGCGATGTTCCACGAGCACACCAGCGGAACGACGGGCACGCCGATCGAGCTGTGGTTCCGGCGCGAGACGGTGCATCAATGGTACGCGCTCTTCGAGGCGCGATGGCGGCGTTGGAACGGTGTGACGCTGCACGACCGATGGGCGATCTTCGGCGGCCAGTTGGTCACGCCGATACGACAAGGCGCGCCGCCGTATTGGGTGTGGAATGGTCCGCTCTCGCAGCTATACTGCTCATCCTATCATTTGCGAGCGGATGCGATCCCCGCGTATGTCGAGGCGCTCGAGCGATACGAGATCGTATATCTGTGGGGCTACAGTTCCGCGCTGTACGCGCTCGCGCAGGGAATCTTGCGCCTCGGCAGGCGGCCGCCGGCGCTACGGGTCGTCGTGACGAATGCAGAGCCGCTGTACCCGCATCAGCGGCGCGCCATGGAAGATGCGTTCGCTGCGCCCGTGCGGGAGACGTACGGCATGTCCGAGATCGTAGCCGCGGCGGCGCAGTGCGATCACGGCGCGCTGCACCTTTGGCCCGACGCGGGCGTCGTCGAAGTGCTCGATGACGGCGCGGCAGCACGGCCCGGTGCGACGGGCGATCTGGTCTGTACTGGCTTGCTGAACACCGACATGCCGTTGATCCGGTATCTTGTCGGCGACCGCGGGGCCGTCCTCGCCGACAGGTCTTGCTGTGGATGCGGACGCATGCTTCCTGTGTTAGGCGCGCTGGACGGCCGGGCCGACGATGAGCTGGTCACGAGAGACGGGCGACGCGTCGGCCGACTGGATCCGGTGTTCAAGGCAAGCATCCCGCTCGTCGAGGCCCAGTTGATTCAGGAAAGCGAGGAGGCCGTGCGCCTGCGGTTCGTTCCCGCGTCCGGCTTCTCCGCCGATCACGAGCGTGAGTTGATCGCGCGCATCCGCGATCGCCTGGGCCAGGTCAGCGTTAGGCTCGAGCGCGTCGACACGATTCCGCGCGGCTCGAACGGCAAATTCCGCGCGGTGATCAACGAGATGCGCGCCAGGGCATCGGGATCGGAGACAGCGCCGTGACGGACCGAGGGCAGGACATCGAGCAGACGCCGCTCGTCAGCGTGGTCATTCCGTGCCGGAACGAGCGCGATTTCATCGAGCCGTGTCTGGCCTCACTGTTGGCTGCGCCGTATCCGGCCGACCGCCTCGAGATCCTGGTGATCGATGGGATGAGCGATGATGGGACGCGCGACCGGCTGGCTGCGTACGCCGCATCTCATCCCGCAGTACGCGTACTCGACAATCCGAAGCGGATCACGCCGGCGGCACTCAACGTCGGGATCGCGAATGCGCACGGTGAGGTGATCATGCGCGCGGATGCGCACACGATTTACCCGGCGTCGTACATCCCATCGCTCGTGCGATGGCTGCTGAAGAGCGGCGCCGACAATGTCGGGGGGCTGTGGATAACGGAGCCTGGCGGAACGAGCGCCGTGGCTCGAAGCATTGCGGCGGCGTTGGCGCATCCAGCGGGCGTCGGCAACGCGCACTACCGCGTGGGAATCGATGAGCCGCGCTGGGTGGACACAGTGCCCTTCGGCTGCTACCGGCGGGACGTCTTCGATCGTATCGGGATGTTCGACGAGGACCTGATCCGGAATCAGGACGACGAGCTCAATTTCCGCCTAACGCGTGCCGGCGGCCGAATCCTGCTCGTGCCGGACGTCGAGTGCCGCTATCGGGCGCGAGAGTCGCTCGGAAAGCTTTGGCGCACATACTACCAGTACGGCTACTACAAGCCCCTGGTGGCTCGGAAATCGGGCGGCGTTTCGAGCTGGCGCCAGCTGGTTCCACCCGCATTCGCCGCGTTGGTCATCGCGGCGGCGATTCTCGCGGTGGTCGTACCGAAACGTGCCGGTGTTCTCGCCGGGGTTGTTGCGATCTATTTGGTTGCGCTGCTTTCCGTCTCGATGGACATCGCCCGCCGGGGCGGCCTCCGAGTCGCCTTGCTCTCCCCGGCAGCGTTCGCGGTGCTGCATTTTTCCTACGGGCTCGGCTACCTGCACGGCGCGATCGCCTTCCTGGTCTTCCAGCGTGCGTCGGCGCGGCAGTCGGTCCGGCTGAGCCGCCTAACGAGATAGTGCCCCGACACCAACGAGAAGGGCGCTGTGCCCGCTCGGCTCGCGGCCGGGCGGTGCGTCCGTGGTTGCGTAGGTTGCCACCTGCCAATGAGCTGCGGCACAGCGTGGAGCACGTCCCCCAATCGATGCAGCATTGCTACAACAGAGCGATCGATCGATAGTTAAAGCCGCTATAATCGCGTGTTCTTGTCGATTTCCGCGGGTCAAGAACTTGATTACAGCGGATTCTGCTCTATTGACCCCTCCGCTATGGCTCTTTATGGTGGGTGACCGTTTTCCGTTAGAAAACGCTAACAATTCGCCGGCGTTCGTCCAGCAAATCGGTTGGAAGCGGGCCGAGCGATTCCCTGGGTTGGAAGGGTGAGGATGTACAGTTCAGAGCCGAACATCGCCGCCAAAGCGGTTGGTCCAGCGACAGACGTGAGCCAGGCGACGTCTGCCTCGCTTGGTTCGCGGACGCGGCGTACGTCGACCGAGCGTGTGACGAGCATCGCCACGTATCGCGAGGCCGCGGCCGTTAGGCGCGCGGGCCGCACCGGCGTCTACGTGCCGCGATCCGAGTTCCTTGCGTTTTCGCCGCCCGTGGTGGGCGAAGAAGAGATTCTGGAAGTGGTGGACACGCTTCGCTCGGACTGGCTGACCACCGGTCCGAAGACCCGCCGTTTCGAGCACGATTTTGCGGACTACCTCGGTGCTGCCGGCGCCCTTGCGCTCAACTCATGCACGGCGGGATTGCATACGGCGCTGGTCGCGTTAGGCATCGAGGCCGGTGACGAAGTGATCACGACGCCGATGACGTTCGCGTCGACGGTGAACGTCATCGAACACGTGCGCGCGCGTCCGGTGCTCGTCGATGTCGAGCCGGATACGATGAACATCGATCCGCGCGCCATCGAGTGTGCGATCACGCCGAGAACGCGTGCGATTCTTCCAGTGCACTTCGCCGGGCATCCAGCCGATCTCGATGCGATCGGCGAGATCGCGTCGGAGAACGGTCTCTTCGTGATCGAAGATGCGGCGCATGCACTGCCGGCGTTCTACAAGGGACGGCGGATCGGTTCGGGCGCGAATCCGACGGCGTTCAGTTTTTACGCAACGAAGAACCTGACGACGGCGGAAGGCGGGATGCTCACGGGCAGCGCGGATTTTCTCGATCGCGCCCGGCCGATCAGCCTGCACGGGATGTCGAAAGATGCGCTCACGCGGTATGCGAAGGGCGGCAGCTGGCAATACGACATCGTGGAGCCCGGCTTCAAGTACAACATGACGGACATCCAGGCCGCAATGGGACTGTGCCAATTGCGGAAGCTCGACCAGTTCGATTGTCGGCGCCGCGAAATCGCGTCGACCTACAGCGCGGCGTTCGCAGGCGAAGATGCACTCGAGGTGCCGGTGGAGCGTTCCGACGTTCGGCACGCGTGGCACCTGTATACGCTGCGGTTGCATCCCGAGGTCCTCACCATCAATCGCGACCGGTTCATCGAGGAGCTGGCCGAGCGAAACATCGGCACGTCGGTGCATTTCATCCCGATTCACATGCATGGCTACTACCGCAATCGCTACGGCTACGAATGCGGCGATTACCCGGTGGCCGAGTCGAACTTCGAGCGCGTGTTGAGCCTGCCGCTGAATCCTCGGTTGTCGGCGCATGATGTCGAGGACGTCGTCGAGGCGGTGCTGGACGTCGTTCGCACATTTCGTCGTTGAGTTTCATGAAGCGCGCGGTCGATCTGGTAGCGGCTGCACTCGGCTTGCTACTGATATGGCCCGTATTCGCAGTCGTGGCGGTCGCCATCGCTTTCGACAGCTCCGGACCGGTGTTTTTCCGTCAGGAGCGCGTCGGCGCGGGCGGCCGCCTGTTTCGCATCTGGAAGTTCCGCACGATGGTCACCAACGCGGAACGGAGCGGTGGGCAGCTCACCGTCGGAGACGACCCGCGTATCACGCGAGTTGGACGCTGGTTGCGGCGCACCAAACTCGACGAATTGCCGCAGCTGCTGAACGTGTTGTGTGGGGAGATGTGTCTGGTGGGGCCGCGTCCCGAAGTGCCGAGATACGTCTCGTTCTACGGTGCCGCGGAACGCCGCGTTCTCTCGTTGACGCCTGGCATCACCGATCCGGCGTCGCTGGCGTACTTCGATGAGCAGAAACAACTCGCTGCAGAGGCGGAGCCGGAGCGAGTCTACGTCGAACGAATCATGCCGGCAAAGATCCGCCTGAATCTCGCCTATGCCGAACGAGCGTCGATGTGGAGCGACCTGCATGTGATCGGCGCCACCCTGTGGCGCACCATGAAAAGCACGGGATCCGGCACCAGCGCGGGCGTTCTCGTGGATTCGGCGCACCATTCTTAGGAGCCGCCGCGATATGCTTGCAAGCCGCCTGATGCGGCACCGTCGGCCGGTGATCTGGGCAGCGCAAATCGTCCTCGTCGTTGCTGCCTATTCCTCGGCCTTCGCCCTTCGGTTCGACGGCAAGCCGCCGGCATCCGCCTTGCCGGTGTTTCTGGACACGTTAGGCATCTTGGTCGCGGTACGTCTCGCGGCGTTCGCGGCGTTTGGCCTGCACCGAGGATTCTACAAGCATTTCGGCCTCGTCGACCTTCTGGCTCAAGCGAAGGCCGTGACCGCAGGAACGGTGATGTTCGTCGGCGGCTTGGCGCTCTTCGGAATGCTCGGCGCGGTGCCGCGATCGGTTCCGGTCATCGAATGGTTGATCACGCTCCTGTTTGCGAGTAGTGAGCGATTCGCGGTTCGGTATGCTCTCGAAGGTCGCATGCGTCGCAGAGTGCGCCGGACCGGCGCCGGCAAGCGAGTCCTGGTGGTGGGCGCCGGCGAAGCGGCCGAGCGACTGCTGCGGCAAATCAACCATGACGGGGAGCGCGCCATGACCGTGGTCGCGCTGTTGGACGATGACGTATCCAAACACGGGCGCTCGCTGCATGGCGTGTCGGTGATCGGTGGCGTGGAGCGCCTCGGGGAGACGGTGCGTCGGGAGCAGATCGGACTCGTCGTCATCGCGATCTCGCGCGCGACGCCCGAGCAGATGCGCCGCATCGTCCGCCATTGTCTCGATGCTCGCGTCGAGTTCAAGCGGCTGCCATCCATGCGCTCCCTACTCGAAGGCGGCGCCAAGGCAGGTGTTTTAGCGGACGTACAGCTCGAACATCTATTGGTGCGTGAGCCGGTAGCGTTCGATGAGGAGCGAGTGTCGCGCAACATCGGCGGCAGCGCGGTGTTGATCACTGGTGCCGGCGGTTCTGTGGGCTCCGAGCTGACGCGCCAGATCGCGCGTGCAAAACCGGGGAAACTCGTTCTCGTGGATCAGGCGGAAAGCGCACTGTATTTCATCGATCTCGAGATCCGGCGGAGCCATCCCAACATCGAGGTGGTGCCGATCGTCGCCGACATTGCGAATCGGGACAGCACAATGCGGTTGTTCGAGGAGCACCGGCCCGCACACGTGTACCATGCGGCCGCCTACAAGCACGTGCCGCTCATGGAGCGCAACATCCGTGAGGCGGTCCGGAACAATATCTGGGGCACACTGTCTGTCGCAGAGTGCGCGGCAGCGCATGGCGCGCGCCAGTTCGTGCTGATTTCCACCGACAAGGCGGTACGACCGTCGAGTGTGATGGGCGCCACCAAGCGCGTCGCGGAACGAATCGTCCTCGGATGGCCGTCGCTCGTGCGGTCCGACACGGAGTTTCGCGCCGTGCGATTCGGCAACGTGCTCGGCAGCGATGGGAGTGTCGTCCCGTTGTTCAAAAAGCAGTTGGCACATGGTGGGCCGCTGACGGTGACGCACCCCGATGTGCGGCGGTATTTCATGACGATCATGGAAGCGGCGCAACTCGTCTTGCACGCCGCTGTGCTGCCGGACGCAGCCGGACGTATCACCATGTTGGACATGGGTGCGCAGATTCGCATCTTGGATCTCGCGGAAAACCTGGTCCGGTTGTCGGGAATGGAGCCGCATCGCGACATTCAGATCGTGTTCACCGGCCTTCGACCGGGCGAGAAGATCGAAGAAGAGCTCATGTCGGCCGTAGAACAGGTTGTACCGACGTCCGCCGAAAAAGTCGGGATCGTACAGAGCGACGAAGTCGACGGCGCGGCGGTGCAACAGACTGTTGAGCGATTGCTCATTGCCGCTAACTGCGACGACGTTCAGGCCTCTCTGGCCTTGCTACGCGAGCTTGTCCCCGAATGTGTGCCTCCATTGATGGGCATAGGGGTTGCCACTCAGGCCAGCGCGCCGCGCACGCGGGAGCGTGTGGCTCGGAATGTTGCCCAGTCCGCTGGGATTGTGTAGTCGGACTGCGTGCGGGCGGTGCTTCGGGGATGAATCCATATCGGCTCGCGCGGCGTTAGTCCGCACTTCGACATACATTCAGCAGTTGGTCTCAATGCCACAACATCTACCGTTGCCCGGTCATCGCTCGTCAGCCGTTTCGCGGCCGATTTCGGTCGAGAGTCGGCGTGAGCGCGAGCGGGTGGAGGACCCCATGGTCCTCGCGCCGCTCGACTTACAGCAGATTCTGACGATGCTTCGGCGCCGGATCTGGTTGATCGTGGCGATCACGGCCCTGTGCGGTGGTGGGGCGCTGTGGCTGGCGCTCACGAGTGCACCGATCTACGAGGCGAGCGGCACGCTGCAGCTCACCGATACTCGCCGCGCGCTCACGGGCGGGCTCGTGGACCCAGCTGAGAATGGGGGCGGCCTTCGGCCGACGACGGACCCCGTCTTGTCCGAAGTGGCAATTCTGACGAGTCGTGAGGTTCTGGGTCAGGTGGTCGATAGCCTACCCAGCCTTCGTGTCCGCACCGAGGGTTTCCCTAGACAGCTGGTAACCGATTTCAGCATCGACACGACAGGGCCGGACTCGGCTCGAGCATTCGCGCTCGATCTTTCGTTCGACTCGAAGGGCGTCGTGGGGACGGCGGGCGGCAAAGCGACGCGCGCTGCGTACGGCGAAGTCTTGGACGTGGCGGGGACGCATTTCGCGATCGCGAGCAATCCGAAAACGAAACACGGGGAGCTCAGTGTCTCGACGCGAGACGACGCGGTGCAGCGGTTACTGAGCAACATCAAGGCGAAGCCTCGCGAGGCCACGAACGTCATCGACGTGGCTTATACGTCGAGCGATCCGGTGCTCGCCCAGCGTTTCGTCAACGTGCTCGTCACGGTCTTCCAGCAGCACAGCGTGGACGAAGCCGCCCAAGCGGCGCGGCTGCGGCGTCAGTTCATTCAGACCCAGCTTCAGCAGAACGACTCGTTGCTGACCGAAGCGCGCGTCGCGTTGAGCTCGTTCCGGTCGCGCGAAAAGTCCTACAGCGCACGGGAGAAGTTCCAAGCACAGGCGTCCGACGTGGCCAAGGTGCAGGATCAGATCGAGGATGTGCAGCTGCAGCAGCGGTTGTACGCCGCGGTATTGGAACAGTTGAAGGCGGGCAACGGCCGCGCGACCCTTCAGAAACTCGGCGCGGCATTGTCGGCGCAGGGTGCGTCGGCGAGTCCGATCGTGACGCAACAGTACAACGACCTGGTCAAGCTCGGCTCGGCGCGCGATTCGCTGATCACGTTAGGCATCGCGCCGACGAACCCCGACGTGCAGCGGATCGACACGCTCGAGTCGACGGGGGTGACGCGCCTGCGGTCGATGCTGGAGGGCATTCAGTCGACGTTGACACAGCGGCTGGCATCGCTCCAGAGCCGCAAGGTAACGAGCACGGACGTGTTGGCGTCGATTCCGGCGTCCGATGCCGACGAGGCGAGTCTAACGGAACGCGTACAGGCGTATCAGAAGAGCGCCGACCAGCTGCGCGACGAGTTCCAGAAGGCGAGACTGGCCGAGGCCGCGGAAGTCGGATCGGTCGAAATTGTCGACAAGGCGTTGCGGCCGCACGTGCCCATTGGCACGGCAATGTCGAAGAAGATTCTGTTTGGCCTGTTGCTCGGCCTCTTCTTCGGATCGGGTTGCGCGCTGGTGATCGAGCACCTGGATCGCTCGATTCGCGGGCGTGACGATGCGGAAGCGACGCTGCAGGTGCCCGGTCTCGTAGTCATTCCGCGCAACGACAACACCGTGCTCAAGAAGCGGGCGCAGGCGGCGCTCGCGGCGGGCATCACAGGCGCCGCGCACAAGGACAAGCAGAAGCCGCTGCCCGAGCGGCTGGTTACGCTGACGAACACACAGTCGGTCAGCGCCGAGGCATATCGGACCCTGCGTACGAAGCTGCTGTTCTCGCGTGCACTGAACTCGCTCAAGACGATCGTAGTGACGAGTCCCTTCGCGCAGGACGGGAAGTCGACCATTGCGGCGAATCTGGCGACGACGTTCGCGCAGCACGGGATGCGGACGCTGCTCATCGACTGCGATCTGCGTCGCCCGACCCAGCACGAGATCTTCGGTGTGTCGGGGCGTCCTGGCCTAACGGAGCTGCTGATGTCCGACGAGCTGGTGCCGGGCGCGGGCCGGCGGACCGTCGTCGAGAATTTGTCGCTCGTCACCGCGGGGGCGTTGCCGCCCGATCCTCCGGAGCTCGTTGGGAGTTCCCGCATGCGCACGCTGCTCGAGCGCTTTGCCGAAACCTTCGATGTGATCGTGCTCGACAGCCCGCCGGTCCTGCCGGTGGCCGACTCGGCGATCCTGGCGTCGCTGGCGGATGGCGTCCTGCTCGTGGTGCGGGCCGGTCACACGGATCGCCGTGCGGCGCAGCTGGCGGTGCAGCAGCTCCAGGACGTCGACGCGCGAGTGCTGGGCGCGGTGCTCAATGACCCGAATGAGCAGGTGCCGCTGTACGATCAGTACGGCTACGCGACGTATTACGGATACGCCGCGAGGGAGTGAGGAGCGAACGGACTCCGCGCAGCGGCGGCCCGGCACCGTTAGGTGCCGGGCCGCCGTGCATCAGGGCGCTGCGGGCTTCCAGACAGGAAACGTGTTCGTCCCATCATCACTGGTGAGCGGCGTCAGGCGCGCGCCGTTGGCGCCGATGATGTAGACCTGCCACGCACCCTCGTGCTGCGCCATGAAGGCCAGCTTGCGGCCGTCGGGCGACCACGCGGGGAACGTGGAGAAGTCGGCACCATCCGTCACCGTGACGTCGCCGGAGCCATCGGCAGCCATCACGTGGAGCCGCGCGTTGCCGGCGGCCGGCACGACGACGTACGCCAGGCGCGAGCCGTCGGGCGAGTAGGATGGCGCGGTCGCAGGATCGGCCGATTGCGTGAGCGCGCGCGCGTCGGAGCCGTCGGGGGCCATCGTGTAAATCTGCGGCGCCCCGCCGCGCGCGCTGGCAAACGCGATGCGGCTGCCGTCGGGCGACCAGCTCGGGTGCTCGTCGCCGGCAGTATCCGCCGTTAGGCGGGTGAGGCCGGTGCCGTCGGCATTGATCACGTAGATGGCGAGGAATCCATCGCGCGCCGACTCGAAGGCGAGCCGCGTCCCATCCGGCGACCACGCGGGAAACCAGTTGAAGCCGCCGGCGCTGGTGACGGCGTGAATGTTCGTGCCGTCGCGGTTCATCACGTAGATCTCATAATTGCCGCCGGCGCCGCGGTTGCTGGCGAAGGCGACGTGCGCACCATCGGCCGACCACGCGGGCGTGATGTCGTTCGCGCTACCGTCGCTCACCGCCGCGACACCGCCGCCATCGCTCTCGATCGCGTACATCTCGTTGGGCCCTGCGCGCTCCGACACGAAGGTGAGCGGGCGCGCCGCGCACGCGATGTGGAACGTGACCGTATCGAGACCAACGGGAATCACCTCGACCGACACGGGGCTCGCGCCGGAGAGCGCGCAGTTGCCGGCCAGATTTCCGATGCCGACGCTGTGGCGGCCCGCATCCAGCGAGGTAAAGGCGTACAAAGTCGAGTCGCGAACCGACACGGGCGATTTGCCATCGAGCGTAATCGTGTAGGGATCGACGGCGAGATCGACGCCCGTCGTACGCGTCATGACGCGCAGAGAGGCGCCGGACGCGGTGGCATCGTGACACGCGTTTGCCGCGAACACCACTGAGAACGTCGCGAGCGTTCGAACGATACGAGCGACGTGAAGCGACGGGCGACGCGGACGGCTGGCGCGGAGCGACACGGGTCCTCCCTCGGAGCGGGAACGCGACAACACCGAGAAGTGGACCGTTGGGGAAGCATTCGGGTCACCGGCGAGGGCGCGCCGGCGCAGCGAGCGGATCGCGACACGCGTCGTTGGGCATTGCCCGTGTAAAAAAACACACGCGTCGAACCGGTCTCTTTGACAAAGAAAATTGTATGGCCGAGGTCGTATACCTTATTGGCTCCCATAGAGTAAGTTGGCCTCTGCATTGCACGCGCCGTGCAGTCGCGAACGATGTACAACGCAGTGTCGACGTGGAACGAAATCGACGACGTCGGCGGGGCGGTTGTGCGGCGAAGGCGATCAAGAGGACAGCCTACTTGGAGGAGTAATCGATGGCCAGCACCAGTCACGTGACCAAGAGCAATCGGGGCTTCGCGGCAATGGATACGTCGAAGCAGCGCGAGATCGCGAGCAAGGGTGGACGTGCCGCGCACGCGCAGGGAACAGCGCACGAGTTCTCGCCGGACGAGGCCCGCGAAGCGGGACGCAAGGGCGGCATGACGGTGAGCCGCGATCGTGACCACATGTCGTTGATCGGACGGAAGGGCGGCGAAGCACGCGGTGCGGCACGTCGTACCGGACCGTCATCCAACGGGATGTCGGCGCGGTTCTAACGCGGCTGCATCGAGACACGAGGGCGATGGGAGCGAGCTTCCATCGCCCTTGGCGTCACGGGAAGCGGTAGGGTGTGAAGTCCTTCCAGAGCTGCTCGATCAGGGCAGGCTGGATGGGAATGGTGACGGGTTTGTCCGGCTGCGCGGCATCGACGATACGCACGGCGTACGTCGCGGTCGTTCCCACGGCGCGCGGCGCGAAGTCGCGGATCCGGTACACGTAAATGCCCTGCATGGGCACCTGGCGTCCGCTCGCGCGCATCTCATCGACATTGAGCACCGCGGGGATCCGCACCTTCTCCACCGGGACGATGGGGACACCGTCGCGCGTGATCACCATCGACTTGAAGTTCCCCGCATCGATGTTCTGAATCTTGTCCGCGTCGTAGAACGGGAAGGCGGCCGCTTCGGGCATCACGTTCACGACGATGACGGCGCGCCGATCATCGAGATAATCGCGCCAGTCGCGCCACCCTTCGATGGGATCGATCCGCCGCCACTGCGCGGTCTTGCGCGGGTCATCGTGTTTGCGCGCGGCGAGCGCCTTGTCCGCCTGGGCCTGGCGCCACGCCATGACCTGCGGCGTCATCACCAACACGCGGAACGGACCGCCGCCGGTGCGATACACATCGAGGTCGAGGCGCGGCAGCGCGCTCACCGCATCGATCGGCGCCTTGGGGAAGGGATCGGGAGGAAGCACCGGCAAGAGCGAATCGGTCGGCGCGTTTGCGCCTAACGCAGACAGCGCGGTGCGCGCGCGCTGCACCGCATCGGCCACGGACGCAACCGGGACCGACGATGCGACGCGCGGTCCGGCGCTCACATCCGCGAGCGCCAGCTGGCTCTCTCGGGTGCTGTTCAACGCAATCACGTAGCCATCGAGATTGATGAGCGGGCCGCCGGTGTTGAGCCAATTCACGCCGGCATCGCTCACGATCGCGTGATCGTCGGCGGAGCTCACGATGCCGATGGACAGCACCGACAGCCGGTTGATCGGAGAGCCGAGCGCGAGCACGCGATCGCCGGCGACGGGCGCGGTGCTCTTGCTGCTGTCGAACAGCGGCAGCACGGCGCACGTGCTGCAATGGCTCATGTTGATGGCGAGGACGGCGATGTCTTTCGCGTCGTCGGTGACGAGCGGTTTCGCGTACACCTTGGTGGCCGAGTCGATCTGCACGCGCACTTCATCGGCGCCTTTGACGAGGTGGGCGTTGGTCACGACGAGGCCCGTCGAGTCCACCAGGAAGCCGGTGCCGCGCCCGGCGCCGAACACGGTGAACACGCCGCTCTTGTATTTGTCAAAAATGTCGCGCTCGACGTTTTCGTGCCTAACGGGCTTGACCGGCGTCTTGGGCGCGGCCGCGCTGTCCGTGGGCCCGGCGGTCGCGGCGGGTTGCGCACTGTCGGGACCGGGGGATGCGGCCGGCGTGCTCGTGCCCGCGGCGCCCGCGGGCGTGGTGGTTGCGGCGGGGGCCGCGGCCGCGGCGATCGTATCGATCATCGCGTTCTTCTGCGTGAGCTCGATCGTCCGCATGTCCTTCGCGAACGTCTGGTAGAACGCCCAGCGATACCGTTCGTTGCCGATGGTGACGCTGCGCGCGCTCTCGACGCGATAAACGCCATCCTTGAACGATCCGCCGGCCGAGCCGTCCAGATCGGTGGACATGCGCGTGGTATCGCCCTGGGGACCGATGACGTAGAGATCCATCTGCGGCACCGGCCGCACCGTGAGATCGGTACCGACGACGGCAACGCGGATCTTCACGGGGAAGGTCGTGTCGGGCGGCGGCGCGACGGCGACGGGCGCCGGAGGCGGTGCCGCTTTCGCGCTGTCGGCGGCAGTGGGCTTCGGATTGTCGGGGCCGCAGACGGACGAGAGGTCAGTGATCAGCGACGTGCTCGCGCCGGCGCGACGCAGCTTGCTCTTGGCGTCGTCGTCGAAGCTGAATGAGACGCAATTCTCCTTGGCCAGGGCCAGGACGCGTTTGCTCGGGACCTTGTTCTTGACGAGGTCGACGATGTCGGACAGTGAGTAGGCGTTGGCGGCTTGGGCGTGCGCGAGCGCCGGCAGGCCGGGCAGCGCTAACAGCAACGCGCCGACGGCGATTGCGAGGCGTGCGGAGCAAGAACTGATAGATGGGCGCATTGGCATCAGGGGCAATCCGGCCCGGTCTGGCCGCGCCGCTCGTCGACTTGCTTCTCGGCGCGGCAGGCGGCGCGGTTGGCGTCGACAGCGTGTGAAAGATCGCGGCGGAGCGCGACGGCCTGAGTGGTCGCCGCATATGGTTTGCCGAGTTGGCGGATCTGGTCGTCGGCTTGGGCGAATCGGACGCGTGCGCCTTCGTACTCGCCGTCGGCCATGCGAGACCGACCGACCTCGATGTTGTCGCGGATCGGCGCGAGAACCGAATCGAGATCCGCGGGCGGTGGTCCGGCGTCGACCGAGGCAGATTCGGCGGACGTTGCTCCAGCGTTGGACGCTGCGCCAGTGGACGAAGGCGCCGTCGCCGGCGGGCTCGCAGCGGTTGCGGCGAGCTGTTTGGCGCTGGAGGAGTCGGCGCGCCCGCGTGCGGAGTCGTGATGGGCGCTGTCTCTCGCGGCAAGCGTAGCCGCCGCCGCCGGGCCAGACTTGGCGGCGTTGGGCGCCGACGCGTTGGGCGCCGACGCGTTGGGCGACGTCGCGTTCGGGGATGCGACGGCAGTGGTGGCCGCGGGCGATACCGCGGGCTTTCCGCGCGAGTTGAAGATGTACCACGTGGCGCCGCCGCCGACGATCACGGCCAAGGCGATGAACGCGGTGAGCACGACGCGGCCAGCGCCGGTTCCGTCGACCTGCGTTGGCGCACCCGCGATGAGCGGTGTCGGCCGGCGTCCGGGCTGGCGAGGAGCAGCCGGCGTGGGCACCGGCACCGTGGCAGGCGGTTTGGGGACCGGCCGCTGCACGGTAGGTGCATTCGGGTGCGGAACGGCGATCGCGAGTGTGCCGGTACTCGAGAGGGCGCTCTCGGGCATGGCGTCGACGGCGCGGACGAGACCGCGTCCGAAGTCTCCGGCGCGGGCATAGCGTTCCTGCGGCTGGCTGGCCAACGCCCGATCCATGACGGTCTGGAGCTCGGGCGGCCACGCGACATCGTCCTTGATTTCGGCCAGGGTGCGCGGGCGTTCCGTTAGGCGGGCGATCATGGCTTCGCGGGACGACACCGCCGGGAAGGGCAGCTGGCCCGTGAGCATGTTGAACGCGACCAGGCCTAACGAATAGATGTCGGTGCGGTTGTCCAGGGCGTCGCCGGACAACTGCTCGGGCGACATGTATTCGGGCGTGCCGATGGCGAGGCCGGTGCGCGTGACTTTCTGGTCGTCGCCGCTCGTCGCCTTGGCGATGCCGAAGTCGACCACCTTGGCGACATCTTCTCCGCTGCGGCCGCGCGCGATCATGATGTTGTCGGGCTTGAGATCGCGGTGGATGATGCCCATTTCGTGCGCGGCGTCGAGCGCGTCGGCGACCTGTCGCGTGATGTCGGCCGCCTGGGCCGCCGGGAGTGCGCCTTGCCGCTCGATGACTTTGCGCAGCGGCTCGCCATCGATGAACTCCATGGCGAGGTAGATGAGACCGTCGTCGGTTTCACCGAAATCGTAGATGGCGGCGACGTTCGGGTGCTGGATCTGGCTCGCGTTGGAGGCTTCGCGGTTGAAGCGGGCGATCGCGTCGGGGTCGTTGACCATGCCCTGGTGCAGCACTTTCACGGCGCTGCGCCGGCGCATCTTCACATGCTCGGCGAGATACACCTGGCCCATCCCGCCTTCGCCGATGCGCCGAACAATGTGATAGCGATCGGCGAGCACGGAGCCCACCAGGTTGCTGCCAGCGGGCGCGCGCAGTGTCGAGCCATCGCGCGGGCAGAAGCGCTGCTCGAAGTCATACGTCTGACCGCATTGCGGGCAGGTCTTGGCGGGGGCGTTCACGCGCTCTTCGGGATTCTCGTGGGCGTCAGCGGGGCACAACGACGCGTGTAAGCCATGCGTCCGGGACGCGATGAGTCAACGGCAAGCGATCGCAAATGAGACGAAGCGTTGCAACGGCCTGCAACGGACAACTGCGTTGCGGCGGCAGACGACTGCCTGCCGAAGGCCACAACCAAGATATGCAGGACGGGCAATCTTGGACATGGCTGCGAGCAACGGGAACCGAGCCGATCGGTTGGGCGGCCGGTGCGTGCGAGGACTTCCCCGGCCTCGCGGTGCCCGGCATCTTGAGGGGCTTTGTGGCGCGCCGCCAGACGCACGTTTTCGGCGCCGGGTCGTTCTCTCAGGGATTCATGTCGCGACTTCTGAATGGTCTTGCGGGGTTCGCGGCGTGTGCGGTGCTCCTCTGCCCGAGCGCGCGGGCGCAGGATGCGAGCGATTCGGCGGCGTACCGGGCGCTCACGCAAACGCCGGCAGGCGCACTCGGCCCGCTGTTCGATGTGAGCGTGACGGGCGAGCGAGCGCAGAAGGTGAGCGTGCACGTGCGGTACGGCCTCATGAGCTTCGACTCGCACGAGTACACGCACGATTTCGGGCTGAGCGTCGTCGTGCCGGTGGGTGGCGTGTCGCTGTCGGCGACGGGCGGATACTACTGGCCTAACTGTACGGACAACGCGTGCGACTCGCACGTGATGGGCGCGCTCGGGTTGGCGGAGAATCTCGTCGCGATCCCGACGGGTCGCGGGGACCAGCGCGCAACGTTCGACATTGGCCTCACGGCCCAAGTCGGCTTTGCCAATCCGCACGACACGACGCTGGTGTCCGGTTCGGTGTCGCTACCCGTATCGCTGGTGCCGGCGCCGCGAGGCCTGCGGCTCGTGCCGTACGTTGCGCCCGGGGTCGGCGTGGGATTGGTCAAGCCCGACAGCGGGACGGAGGCGGGGCTGCAATTCCAATTCGCGGCCGGCGTCGGAGTGCTCGCGCGCAGTTTCACGGCGAACCTCGCGTTGTCGCGCGTGTTCTTGAAGGGCGGCAACTGGCTGGTCGGCATCGGGCTTTCGATCGGCGGTCGTTGAGCGCGCGCCGACACGCCGAATGCGGAGGATCTACGTCAGGCGATTGCGGCTGAGGGGCGCGCTGCCGGTCCGCTCGTGACATTCGATCCGACGGCCCGCCGGTGGGTCCGCGTCGCAGCGCGCGGCGGATACGTGGTCGTGGTGTTGCTGGCCACGCTGACGCACTTCCATTTCGACCCGAATCCCACGATGGTGGCGTCGCGGTGGCGTCACGCGCTGGTGTTCGCGACGGCCGGATCGGACGTCGTGGATGCCGCGCGGAACGTGCTTCTGTTCACTGGATTCGGCGCGGTGTGGCTGGTGACGTCGCCGCGGTCGCATGCGTGGCGGCGGGTGGTGTGGATCACGCTGGTCGGGTGCGCGTTGAGCATCTGTGTGGAGACCGCGCAGCTGTTTTCGGCGATGCGCACGTCGAGCGTGAACGACGTCACGACCAACACGCTGGGTGCTCTGTTAGGCGCGGCCGGTCTCGTGGCGATGGTGCGCGTCTTCGCGTGGCTGCGGCGGCGCGCCACGGTGGCCGGGGTGCCGCTGCTGACGATCGCGGTGTCGTACTGGTGCGCGATGGGCGCCGAGATGTTTTCGCCTTTTTACCGGCACGGGATGAATCCGTGGTCCGGCGGATCGATTGCGAACCGTCTTGCGAACGCGCTGCGGTACGTGAGGCCGTTCGCGATCGGGCGGGTGTCGATCACGGACATGGCGCTGTTCGCGCCGGGTGGCGCGGTGATGCAGGCGGCGCTGGTGGAGCTGGGGATCGGGGGCGGTGTCGCCGCGATCGCGGTGATGGTTGCGGGCGGCGTGTTTGCTTTCGCGGTCGAGATCGCGCACGGCATTGCGGGTCAACCGATCGAGGTGAGCGCGATCGTTGGGCATACGCTGGCGGTGGCGATCGGCGCCGCGGCGGCGTGGCGGTGGGGCGCGCCGGTCACGGCGCGCGGCGATGAGCAGCGGCGCGCGCGCATCCTCGCGGTGGCGCTGGCGGTCCTGCTGGTGGCGTGGGCGTGGCGGCCGTTTCTGCCGCGGGCGTCGTGGCAGGCGGTGCGTGCGCAGGTGACGGCGCCGCACCTGACTCCGTTAGGCGTTCTGGGCACGACGTCGGACCTGTTCGGCGTCATGGATGTGGCCGAGCAGTTCTTTCTGTACGTGTCGCTCGGCCTGGTGCTGGCCGCGTGGCCGCTGCGGTATCGCGGCAAGCTGGCGAACGTGCTGCCGGGTGTGTATCTGGCAATCGTGCTCGAGGTCGGGCAGATCCTGGTGTTGACCCGGACGTTCGATGTGACGGATCTGTTGACGCAGTGTGCGGCGGTGGTGGTGGGTTTCGTGGCGGCGCGGCGGGCGGGGTGTGAGGCTCGGGGCGAGTTGTTAGGCAGGCCGACGGGAGGTCGATCGGGCGCGGCCGGCGCGCCGGGAGAGGAGCTGCCGCTTGTTCATGTCGGTCCGTAGCAATACCTTACGTCGCAGTCATGGCGCGGTAGCCAAGTGGTAAGGCAGCGGTCTGCAAAACCGCTATTCGCCGGTTCGATTCCGGCCCGCGCCTCTCGCAAGCCCCGGGCGCGCATCGGCGAGGCCGCGCCGGTCGGCGGCCGCCGGGGTCAGCGCGCGGGGCCGGCTCCGTTAGGCGGATCGGCCATCCGGGACGTGCCATCCGAGTGCAGGGCCCGCGGGCGGAAGCGGAGATACACGGAAAATCCGGTCGGGGTTCGCGATCCGTAGAGCGGCGCCAGGCTCTGCGGAACGAGGTCGATCGCATACCGGCCGCCCAAGCCTAACGATCCGCCGGGATAGCGCGCGATTTCGCGGATGTATCCGAATGCGATCGAGCCCACGTCGAAGCGCGCCTCCGGAGGGCGGTCGGCGATGTCGAGGTCGGCGGCCGTTTTGGCGACATACTCGACCCGACCGAATACCGAGTTCCAGGCGTCAACCGCCAGGTTGCTCTCGAAGAGCAGGCTGTTCGACCATGCGTCGCTGTGCTGGAACCGGTTGGCGCCGTAAATCAAAGCGCTCGCCCACTCTCCGGACGTCCAGATAGATCGCGTGTTCAACGCGGACGCGCTGATGCGCTGCTCGGAGACTTCGGGATCCAAGGCTTCAGGACTCTTGAAGTAGGCGTATGAG
Organism: Gemmatimonadaceae bacterium; assembly: GCA_036273715.1. Taxonomy (NCBI): domain Bacteria; kingdom Pseudomonadati; phylum Gemmatimonadota; class Gemmatimonadia; order Gemmatimonadales; family Gemmatimonadaceae; species Gemmatimonadaceae bacterium. Next base: position 117,814 of record DASUHB010000074.1, on the reverse strand, counting down.
GCGCTGAGGCTCCACGTCGCATCCGGATTTGCAGTGAAGCGCGCCGAATAGGAGTCGAGGCTCCGGCCCTTGTAGTCGAAGTTCGTCCTATCCTGATCCGGTTCGCGGCCGTTGAAAAGGGATGTCTCGAGCTTCCAGGATCTGGAGAACAGGCCCGCGGTCACGACGCCATAGGAGATGTGCGTCGCGTCCTGCCAATGGTGGCCGAGCGGAGCAAAGGGATCACCCGATGCCGATGGGCGATGCGGAAAAGCGACGGGTCCCGTGGCCGGCTCGCCGACCGGGGCGAGGTAGGCCTGGAAGGCCAGGTTCCGGCCTAACGCGTGGGAATAGATTGCCGCCAGCTCCATGAACAGGTCGTGCGGATGCTGGCGATCGTGCAGCGGCCGACCGTGGTAGGACTCGCCGGATTGCAGGAGCAGAGGATAGCCGGCGGCGCCGACCGTCCATGGCTCGGCGCTCATCATGGCGCGGAGCTGCAGGCGGCCCCTCCAGAGATCGTGACCGGCCATGAGCATGGCCCAGTTGACACTGCCGATCTGATCGTCGCCGCGGCGCGCGGGGTCGGCGTCGTTTTGCCGATCGTAGTACACGAACGCGCGGTAGTGAAACATGAAGTCCCAGTCGCCGGCCGCGAAATGATTTGCCATCATCGGCGAGGCATCCGGCAACCAGGACGTACCGGAGCCTTCTCGGCTCATGGGGAGGGACAGCACGCCGGTCATGCGCATTGTGGAGTCGCTCATTCCCGGCATCGTCATAGCTTGTGCGAAACAATCGGCGGCGCGGGCGGGGACAGCGATGGCTGCAGTGAGCAGCGCCGACCGTGCGAGCCGAAACATCATACGTCTGATGATATGTCTAAAGAGGGCTAACTGTCTTTGGGGCTGGCGTTTGTGCGCCGGGCGTGGCTGGCTCGAGGACCGCGCCTGAGATCCGGAGCCGCGTAATTCACCATTGTCTGCTCGGGCGCGAGCGACGATGCCTGCGCTGAGAGCCAGAGGCGAGCGTTCCGATCGGCGGACTCCGCGTCGCGATCGACAACAGCCCGCGCGCACCGGCGGAGATATTGGGTAGCATCCGCACTGGGATCGGCGTTCGTCGCTCGCTCTCGCGTTTTCGCGCGCAGCGCGGCGGAAATTCGCCGATGGAGATGTGCCAGCAGATCGCTGTGTGCGGCGTCGGCCAAGGCTGATTCGAGCGCATAAGCATCAGTGACGACGACGTCGTCTCGCGCGGATTCCAACGCAGCGGCCAGTTCGCCGAGCCGGGTTGCATCCTGCTCTGTGCGACGCGACGCCGCCAGTCTCACGAGACCAAGGATGACTGGCCGCTGTGCTTCGAGCAGTTCGACCACCGGCCGACGAGCCAAGTCGTCCCGGTCGGTCGAGTTGTCGCTCCGTACGAAGGTGCCGTCACCCTGTCGCACATCGACGAGGCCGTTGTGGGACAGCACGACCATCGCTTCTCGGAGCGTCGTCCGGCTGACGCCCAGCTGCGCGGTCAGCTTTGCTTCCGGCGGGAGCCGCGAGCCGGTCGTGAGCCGGCCGCTTGAAATCTCGGCGCGAAAATGATCGATGACCTCGTCGACCAATCGGCGCCTGGCGAAGGAAGTCGGGTTAGTCATGTGGTCATACTATGTATGATGAATCCGATGTGCAACGTTCGGGCTCCGTCCTGCGGCCGGTGACTGCCTGCGAAGTCCATCGAGCACCGATGCCAGGCGCTCGCTCGACCGCAAGAGAGTCGCCGGCGTGAACGCCGCGTAGCCGAGCAGCAAGGCCGCCCGCGCCGAGCCGCCGAGCGACATGGCCGACAAGGGCTGCGCCTCGATCCCGTCGTCGAGCGCGAGCGATGAAGCACGTCGGTCATCGGCGACGTGACGCAACCATCCCACAAGGTGCATGCCAGCGTCAGACGGTGCCGACTCGATGTGATTCATCAACGGTCCATACTCGATGCCGCGCAGCAGGGCGTGTTGGCGCTCGGCGTACAGCGCCCGCATTCGCCGAACGTGCCGCACAAAGTGTCCCTCGGCAATGAATTCGGCGAGCACTGCTTGCTCGAAGGTCGGCGACTGCCGGTCGATCACCGAGCGCGCTGCGCTGAACGCGTCGACGAGCATCGGGGGCACGACGAGGAACCCGATCCGCAGCGCTGGGAACAGCGTCTTGCTGAACGAGCCGATGTAGATGACGCGAGCCGGCTGGTCTCCGCCTGCGGCATCGAGTCCCTGCAGCGATGGGAGCGGACGGCTGGAATATCTGAATTCGCTGTCGTAATCGTCTTCGAGGATCCAGGCGCCGGATTCGCGCGCCCAGTCGAGCATGGCAAGGCGGCGACCGATGCTCATCGTGACGCCGAGCGGGTACTGGTGCGATGGCGTGACGTACGCGATGCGTGCATCGGGCGCGAGCGTGCGGCCGCGCGAGATATCCAGGCCCTCGGCGTCGAGCGGCACGCCGACGAGGCGGGCGCCGGCGGCCGAGAGCGCATTGCGTGCGCCGGGGTAGCCGGGGTTCTCGATCCATGCACTCTCGCCCGGCTCGATCAAGAGGTGCGCGGCGAGATAGAGCGCTTCCTGGGAGCCGCCGACGACGATCACCTGCTCGCTGCTGCATCGCGCGCCGCGCGACGCCTCCAGGTAGTGCGCGATGGCCTTCCGCAGGGGCTCGTGTCCGTTAGGCACTCCATAGGCGAGCAGCGCGCGTGGCGCGCGCCGCCAGAGGCGCGCCGAAATCTGGCCCCACACGCGGTGCGGGAACGCGTCGAGCGATGGGACGCCGCTTCGAAACGCGCGCGGCTGGAGCCGCGACAGCGCAATGCTCGGCGTGGCGAGCGCCGCCAGCGCCGCGCCCCGGCGCGAGGGCGTGCTAACGATAGGCGGGGAATTGGCGCGCGTCGTTGGGCGCGGATGCGCCGCGGGCCGACGCACGGGATGCCGCGCAACCGAGAGCGCGCGGTCGGGAATCGTCGCGGCGACGTACGTGCCTCCGCGCTCGCGGGTGTCGAGAAACCCTTCGGCTCGGAGCTGGTCGAAGGCGAGTGAGACGGTCGTGCGGGAGATCTCGAGCTCTTTGGCGAGCAATCGCGTGGACGGGAGCTGAGACCGTGCGGCGATCCGTCCGGCGAGAATGGCGTCGCGAATGTCGGCGTACACCTGGTGGTGGAGCGGCTCGTCGCGCGTCGTGTCCAACCGCACGAGGATGCTTGGCGCGCTGGGGACGCGATGCCCGGTTGGGCGGCGCCCGCGGGCGGAGTCGTCTGGCATGGTCGATTGGTGAAGTTCTGGCACTTTTGACAAGTCCAATACCGCCGTACGATACGGACGCGCAGGGGCTCGCGCCAGGCTGACACCTCGACACGGCTCGGAAAATGACTCGGTCGCTCTCATCGACCACGGCATCGCCGCTCGCGCACGCCGACGAACGGACGACCAACCGCGCGATGCTGCGGGTGCATCCCGATCGCGGCATTCCGGACGAAGCGGCATCGATTCTCGCGGAAGGTTTGGTGGCGCACGTGGCCTTCGCGGTGGAGGGCCAGCCGTTCGTGCTGCCGATGACGTATCACTTCGATCTGAGTCGGCCGACGAATGTGTATCTGCACGGCGCCCATCACAGCCGGCTGGTGCGCCATCTCGCGGCGTGTGCGCCAGTGTGCATCGAGGTTACGCTGGTGGATGGGCTGGTATACTCGCGGACGGCGCTCTACCACTCGGTGAACTATCGATCGGTGGTGCTGTTCGGCCGTGCGATGGATCCGCCGTCTGCCGAAGCCCAACGCGCGCTGCTGCACGACATGGTGGCGCGCTACTATCCGGGGCGGACCGCGGGTCGTGACTACGAGGCGATTCCGGATGCGCATCTGCGTGCGACGGCAATCATCGCGATCGCCATTGAAGAGTGGAGCGCGAAGGGGCGTCGCGGCGGACCAACGGGGCCGCGCGATTCGGATCCAACGGCTCCGGGGTCGGCGGGGGTGATCGAGCTCCGATAGTCGGGGTCTCTTCGGGCGGCGCGCGCTGGGCGCGGTGGCGGTGTACCTTTCGGGACTATCCCAGCGCGTGCGAGCTCGCGCTGGTCGCTCCTCCGCCGATCTTCATCGTCTGGGGCGCGCGAGCGCTGGATCACGACGTAGCGGTGCGGACATTCCGCGAGGACCCATGCAGCGAAAGCCGACGCCGAGCGAAGGAGTTGGGGCGCCTGCCGAGCCGGTGGATGTGGGCGAGGGGGACGAGGGACGGATCGACGAGCTATCGGGGGGCGGGGCGGCCGACGCGGGGTCGCGCCTAACGCCACAGCAGCGTGCGGCGGCGCGGCGCGAGCTCGAGCGTCTCCTCGACAAGATGGTCGCCGACATCAAGCATCGCATTCCGGGGCCGGGCGTCTCGGCGGAGCAGTCGGAGTCGGCGCTCGTGCCGTACCGGTCGCCGGACCGGTGCGTGGTGCAGGGCGCGGAGCGCGCGGTGAGCGTGTCGTGGTTCGCGGCGCAGTTCACCGACGTCTCGTTAGGCGAGCTGCAGGTGATCGAGTGGCTGGGGGTGGTGGCGGTCCGCGGCGCCACGCGGCGGCGCGAGTCGGCGGCGGCGACCATCCTGCGGGCCGATGTGTATCGCCAGGTGCAGACATCCGAGGGGTGGGGGTGGCAGCCCGCGGGCCCGGACGAGGCGCCGATCCTGAGCACCGACGCGTTGGCGGCCGCCTGTCTGGCGCCGCTGCTCGCGCCTCCGGCGGCGGGCTGACCGATACGACACGGCCCGGGCAGCGCTCGCCGCCCGGGCCGTGCCCAACGCCTAACTTGCGCCGCGGCGCCGGTTACGGATCGAGGTCCAGGGTCTCATCTCCGATGGCTGCATCGTCGCTGCCGCTCACGCGGTCGACGCGCAGGACCTGCTTCATGGTCTGTCCGTTGGCGGTGATGGTGACGAGGTAGTCGCCGGTTTCGACGAGCGGCGCCTGGTTGCGCCGGCCGAAGCCGCCGCCGGGCAGCGCGCCCGACGAGCGGAGCGCGGTGAAGATTTCGCCCAACACGGCCTGATCGATCGGCGGCTCTTCGCCCGCGCCGCCGGCGCGGCGGGCCGGAGCAGCGCCTGTAGTGTCGCGCCGCGCTTCGCCTAACGCGCCCGGCCCGCGGCGGGCGCGCGGGAGCGGGCTCTCGCCGGGGCGTTCGACGAACACTCCGGGAGGCGCGCCGGCGCCGCCGCGGCGGAACAGCTCGCCTAACCCTGCACCGCTGGCGATCGCTTTCTTGACCCGGTCGATGACCGGCTGCGGCGCCGTCTTGGCGGCAGCCAGCGAATCGAGCACGTGGTCGATCTTGCGCGCGCTGACGATGCTGTCCCGCTTGGCAGCGGGCGAGAGCGGTTTGGCCTTGGGGGCTTTCCCGCGCATATCCCACGTCGCGTGCTGCAGGCCCTCGCCGCCCGGGCCGCGCATGGACGCCACCGTATCGCCCTTGGCGTCGGTGACGACGATGTGCACGGTGTCCCCCCGCTTGCCATTCGTTAGGCGGTAGGCGAGCTCGGCGCCGTACGGCGCGTTGCGTCCCTCGAACAGCTCCTGGCCGGGATTCAGATCCGGACCCGGCGCCTCACCGTACTGATACGCCGTGCCCGGCTTGAAGAAGTACTGCGACTGCGCGAGCACGGTATCGGTCATCTGCTCGAGCGGCCCGATGTTCACGATCCAGATGCTGCGTCCGTGCGTCGCTGCGATGAGGTCGTGGTCGCGCGGCTGGATCTTGAGGTCGTTCACCGGCACGGTCGGCAGGCCGGTCGTGAAGCGCTGCCAGTGCGCGCCGCGATCGATCGAGACATACGCGGCGACGTCGGTGCCGACGAACAGCAGGTCGCGGTTTTCCGGATCCTCGCGGATGACGTGCAAGAACGCGGGGCCATCCTTCGGCAAGTCGTTGACCAACGAGCGGAAGGTCTTGCCGCCGTCGTTGGTCACGTAGAGGTACGGCGTGAAGTCGTTGGTGCGGTGCCCGTCGAACGCGACGTAGAACGTGAGGGTGTCGAAGTGCGATGGCTCGATGCGCACCACGTAGGTGCGCGGCGGAACGCCCGGGAATCGCGTCGTGATGTTCTCCCACGTGGCGCCATCGTTAGGCGAAAGCCAGACGTTGCCGTCGTCGGTGCCCGCGTACAACAGGCCGGGCTTGAGGTACGATTCGGCGAGCGTCGTGATGGTGCCGTACGTTTCGGCGCCGGTGGCGTCGTTGGTGATGCCGCCCGTCGTCTTGGTGCTGATGCGAATCTTGACGGAATCCTTCGTCGAGAGGTCGGGCGAGATCGGGTAGATGTGATCGCCGCGATCCGTCGACTTGAGTACGCGGTTGCCGCCGATGTAGAGCGTGCTCGCGGAGTGCGGCGAGATGAAGAACGGCGTGTCCCAATTGTAGCGGAGATCGAGGTCGATCGAATCCGCCTTCTGCTTCGCGCGGAACTCGGCGATGCGCTTCTTCATGGCCGCCGTTTCCGGCTGTGTGGAGTCGCCGCGCACGGCGAGGATCGAGTCTTCCCACGCGAGATGCGATTCGCGCCACGTCGGCTTGTCGAGGAACGTGCGCTCACCGGTGCTGTAGTCGAGGCGGCCGATGGCGCCGCCCTGCGATTCGGCGTAGATGATGTTCGGGTTGGTGGGATCCTGCGCCGTGTAGAATCCATCGCCGCCGCCGACGGTGAACCAGTCGCGATTCATGATCGCGCCTTCTTTCTTGGTGCTCGGCCCGCACCAGCTGCCGTTGTCTTGCAGTCCACCGCACACGCGATACGGCACGGCGAAGTCGTAGCTCACTTCGTAGAACTGCCCGATCGGGAACGTGTTGAGGAAGACGAAGTTTCCGCCGCGGTCCCACGTTTGCGAGACGCCGCCGTCATCGCCGACGACGAAGTGCTGTCCGTCGTTCGGATCGATCCACATCGCGTGGTGGTCGACGTGAATGCCGACGGTCGCGTTGCGCACGGTCTTGCCGCCGTCGTCGGAGAAATTCACGGGCGTGGACGACCAGTACACGCGGTCGGGGTTCTGGGGATCGACGCGAACCTGCGAGTAGTAAAACGGTCGCACATCCTTGTCGTTCATCCACTTCCACGAGGCGCCGCCGTCCTCGGAGCGATAGAGTCCGCTGAGGAGGCGGGTGTGCTGCGATGCGTTAGGCGACGTGTCGCTGGCCGGCACCGGGAAGGGCGGCTTGCCGCCGCGAATCGAATCGGCTTCGACGACGGCATACACGATCTTCGGATTGCTGAGCGCGATGGCGATGTTGATGCGGCCGAGCATCGTCGTGGGCCAGCCGTTGCCTTCGATTTTCTTCCAGGTGTTGCCGCCGTCGGTCGTCTTCCAGAGCGCGCTGCCTGGGCCGCCGCTCTGCAGGAACCACGGGCCGCGGACGCGCTCGTAGCTCGAGGCGTAGAGCGTGTTCGGATCTTTGGGATCCATCGCGACGTCGATGAAGCCGGCCTTGTCGCTCACGAACTTGATGAGCTTCCAGGTCTGGCCGCCGTCGGTGGTCTTGTAGAGACCGCGGTCCTTGTTCGGGCCCCAGGCGTGGCCTAACGCAGCGACGTAGACGATGTTCGGATCGGTCGGGTGGACGACGATGCGGCCGATCTGCTGCGTGTTCTCGAGGCCCATCAACTTCCACGTCATGCCGCCATCGGTGCTCTTGTAGATGCCGCCGCCAGGCAAGATCGAATTGCGGGTGTTTTGCTCGCCGGTGCCGGCCCACACGATGTTGGTGTCGGATGGGGCGATGGCGAGCGCACCCATGGAGACGACCTTCTCGTGATCGAAGACCGGCCGGAACGTGATCCCGGCATTGGTGGTTTTCCAGATGCCTCCGCCGGCCGCGGCGACGTAGAACGTCTTGGACGGACTGGGAATGCCGGCGATGTCGGCGATGCGGCCGCCCATGTTGGCGGGGCCGATGTTGCGCCAGCGGAATCCGGCGATCGTGGCGGAGTCGAGCTGCGCGCCGTGGGCGGCTTGCGCGGCGGCCGCGGGCGCGATCAGCAGCGCACAGGCTGTGAGGCGGAGAAGAGAGCGCATACGGCGAGGGCAGAGGGATTGGGGGAGAAGGACTGGTGTGGAAACCGGTGCGTCCGGCGTCGTGTTAGGCATCGTCATCGCGCGGTGGCGCTGTCGATGAACGCCGTGAGATCCTGGCGCAGCCGCGCCATGCTCGGCGAATCGATGTAGACCATGTGGCCGGCGCCAAAGTGATCGGTGGTGATGTCGCCACGCGCCTTGTCGCTGAGCGCGAGGTGGTCGAGCGTGTATTCCACGGCGTAATACGGTGTCGCCGTGTCATAGTAGCCCATCGCGACGAACAGCTTCATGTACGGATTCTTGGCGAACGCGCGCTCGAGATACGGCGTGACGTCGAGGAATCCTTCGCGTTGCGGATAGCGCCAGCGCCCGATGCCGCCGCCGAGAATCCAGTACATCTCGTCGTCGGAGAAGCCGAGGTCGCGGCGGACATAGTCGTTCAGGACGGGCGTGAACGTGTTCTCGATGTCCGCATCACTCGGGTCGAACGCGCCGCGCTCGGCGCCGTCGTCGGTGGCGTAGGCGGTGAAGCGGCCATCGAGACGGCCGACGGTCTGGTGCTCATCGCGCAGCAGCTCCTGATCGAAGCGGCCGAGCGGGATGCGCAGGTCGTTGTGGTCGATGAACGCGGGCGAGAGTCCGGTGAAACGGGACAGGGTGTCGATCACCGCCTTACGTTGGGCAGCCGTTAGGCTTGCGCCGCGCTCGAGCGCCAGCGTGTAGCCGTTGCCGGCGAACTGCTCCGCCTGCGCGGTGACCTGTTCGACGGTCTGCCGCTGTAAGTCTGCGGGAAGCTTTTTGTGATACCACGCGATCGCCGTGTACGATGGCAGGAATCCAACGAAGCCGAGGTCGTTGCCCTTCTGATCGGACAGGGTTTCGAAGTTGAGCACCGTCGAGATGAGGACGATGCCGTTGAGCGCGATGCCGCGGTCGGCGAGCACGCCTGAAAGGCCGGCGGCGCGAGTGGTGCCGTAGCTCTCGCCGGCGAGGAACTTGGGCGAGAGCCAGCGTTCGTACCGGGTGAGATAGAGGCGGATGAATTCCGCCACCGAGCGGAGGTCTTCAGTGACGCCCCAGAAGTTCGGTCCGAGCGCCGGCTTGGACGGTCTGCTGTATCCGGTGCCGACCGGGTCGAGGAATACGAGATCGGTTTGATCGAGCAGTGTGTACGGGTTGTCTTCGAGCGTCGGGGGCGGCGCCGGCGGCGAGCCATCCGCGTTCAACTTGACGCGTCTCGGGCCGAAGGCGCCGAGGTGCAGCCACACGGTGGATGAACCCGGGCCGCCGTTGAACACGAATGTGAGGGGGCGCTTCGCGGGATCGGATGTTCCATCCTTAGTATAGGCGACGTAGAAGATGTAGCCCTCGGCGACGCCGGTGGTGTCGTTCCGGATCGGAAGCATGCCGGTGGTCGCGGTATAGGCGAGTGTCGCGCCCTTGAGCTGCATGGTGTGGTGCGTGATCACGGGCGGTCGCCTGGCGATCTCGGAGATGCGGATCGAATCGTCTTCGGTGCGCGCCGAGTCGCGCGAGGCGCGCGCCGCGGGCGAGGCGGGAGCGTGCGCGGAGTCGGGAGGGCGCGCGCCCTGCCGCGCGTGTTGCGCGTGTGCGTTAGGCGCGCTCAGCGCGATGAGCGAAGCAGCGGCGAGCGCGAGGGGCGCGGTCGGGCGAGTGACGCCGTCGCGGCGTCGGACGATCCACATCGGATCCAGCGTACCGAGCATTGGTGCGCTCCACGCAGTGTGGGAGGCCTGGCCGCTCGGGCGAGAAGCGGGCAGGACGGGCGGAACACGTGTCAACCGCGTTACGCGGCGGGTTTACAGAACGCTGACAGAAATTGAAAGGTCGTCTCGCGCGCCACTCACTATCTGTGCGTGGCGTACCACGCGGCGAAGATGGCGAGCGCGATGGCACCGAGCGCCACGGTGCGTTCACCGAATCGCGGGCGGAAAGAGAACAGTCGGGACGAGGTCCGTCGAGGGGCGTTGCGTTTTGGATCATTCGTCGGCGGGGAAGCGGGCTCGTCGAAGATGCGTTCAATGGATTGGGCCGGCACCGGCGCTGGAGGCGGTGGCTCGGGAGGTTGGGGGTCAGGGGGCTGCTGGTCAGACATCGTATGATACGATGACCATGAGATTGCCGTTTGCTTGGGATTGAGATCGGCTGGAGATTCCGGCGAAAGCAACTCGTAGAACGGGATCAAGTGCGGCCGGTGCCCATCGAGCCGGATGACGGCCGCGGTCGCGTCTGTGTTCGCCGAGTCGCGCAACATTGCTACAGACCATGGCTCGGGAAAGAGAGCCGCGTGCATGGCCGCATCGCCGGGCGAAATGCGAATTCCGCCCTGGCCTCCGCATCGATACCAGCCGACGGCGCCCACGTCGCTCGCGCTCAGTTGGGCGATGATGGCGCCGAGCGCCGAGCGCAGATCGGCGTCGGGCCCGATGTCGGCGGAGCTGCCGGGTTGAACACCTTCGATGAGCAGATAGTCCAGGCGCAGGCGAGGGCATCGATACCGCGCGCCGTAGAGAATGCCGAATGCAGAGCTTCTCGCCGCGGTTGCAAGGCTCTCGATTTCGGCGAGCGCGCGCTGATGCACGACGACCGGTTCGATTCCTGGGACGGCAGCGAGCGGAGCTGTGGCCCAGACGGCCGTATGGTCCGCCGGCTCCCAGCGTATCGTGTGCTCGACCGCGAGCGTGCGAACCTCTAGCGGAGTCGACAGGCCTGCCGGCTCGGACGATTCGAGATGCTCGTGCTGAGGGTTCGGAAACGCGGGCGACACGTGCCTGAAGTCGTTGAATCAAATGGCGGCGTGGGCGCAGAGCGTGCAGGTTTCTCTCTCGCCGCTGTGCCCGATTCTACCTACGACGCCGCTGGAAACTCCGCAAGCACCTTCATATGATGCGCGTCTTCTTCCCGCCTCCTGGCGTATGAGTGTCATGCATCGACCCGCATATCGTTTGCCGGGAGTGCTGGCGATCACCGTGCGTGCGGCCATCGCGATCGCGCTTTGCGTCGCAGTTCCGCGAACGGCGACGGCGCAGGTCATACAGCAATTGCTGGGCAAGAAGCCGGCGGCGGACACGGCGAAGCCGGCGTCGGTGACGTCGCCGGATTCGCCGCGGGCATCGTTGTCGGCGTTTCTCGAGTATTCGCAGGCCGGCGACTTCGCGCGCGCGGCGCAGTACCTCGATGTGCCGGAGATCGAGCGATCCCAGGCCAGCCAGCTGGCGCGTGAATTCTCGATCGTGCTCGACCGCTATGTGTACATCGATCTGGATGCGATCTCCGGTGCGTCGGCCGGCGACACGACGAGCGGGATGCCGGCGGGGGTGCAGCAGATCGGCACCATACCGGAGCCGGGCGGGCGGAGCGATCCGGTTCGGTTAGTCCGGCAGGCGCGGCCCGGCGCTGCGGCGCGGTGGGTGTTCTCGCGCAGCACGGTGGCGAACATCCCCAAATGGTACCGGCAGCTCCCGGACCGGTGGACGCTCGACCATCTGCCGCCGTGGCTGCTCGGCGCCGGCCCGTTAGGCATACTCTGGTGGCAGTGGCTGGGCCTGATCGTCGTGATCGTCGTGTCGCTGCTGGTCGGCATGCTGTTGGGCCGCCTGGCGCGCGGTGCGTTAGGCGCGTTGGCGAAGCGCACCAAGACCCACTGGGACGACGGCATCAGCACGGCGCTGCGCGGGCCGTTCCGCCTGGCGGCGATGCTGGTTGTGGTGCTCTTCCTGTTGCCGTGGTTGTCGCTCAACGCGAACGTGTCGCGGCACGTCGACACGGTGATCAAGGCGGGATTCACGATCGCGTTTTTCTGGGCGCTGTGGCGCCTGGTCGACATCTGGCGGCAGGTGAAGTCGGTGTCCGGGTGGGCGATGCACGGTACGTCGCACGGACTGCTGACGCTCGTGTCGCGTCTGGTGAAGATGGTCATCGGGATTTTCGGCTTCGTGTCGCTGCTGGCGACGCTCGGCTATCCGGTGGCGGCGATCATCGGCGGCCTGGGCATCGGCGGCCTCGCCGTGGCGCTCGCGGCGCAGAAGACGCTCGAGAATCTCTTCGGCGCGTTCGCGATCGGCGGCGACCGGTTGTTCCGGGAAGGCGATCAGGTGACGATCGACACGGTGACGGGCACGGTCGAGAGCATCGGGCTGCGATCGATCCGCATCCGGACGGCCGAGCGCAGCGTGGTGTCGATGCCTAACGGGAAGGTCGCCGATTCGCGGATCGAGACGTTCGCGCCGCGGGACCGGATCCGCTTTTCCTGCGTGCTCACACTGGTGTACGAGACGACGGCGGACCAGATGCGCGCAGTGATCACGGGTGTCGAAGCGATGCTCAAGGGCACCAAGCACGTGGCGCAGGACACGATCACGGTCTTCTTTCAGCAACTCAGCCCGTCGTCGCTGGACGTGCAGGTCGCGGCGCAGATTCTGACGACGAACGGCAACGAGTTCAACCGCATCCGGCAAGATTTGCTGCTGCAGATCATGGACATCGTGGAGCGCGCGGGGACGTCCTTCGCGTTTCCGACGCAGACGGTGCAACTCGAATCGCCGCCGGCCGCGGCGGCAACGAACGGTGCGGCCGCGTCCAACGACGCGGCGGCGCCGAAGCCCTCCTCGTGAGCGGACGCCTGCTCATCGTTTCGAACCGTTTGCCGGTGACGGTGAGCGTGTCGGAAAACGGGGGGCATCCCGAGGTCCGGGCCAGCGTCGGCGGGTTGGCCACCGGACTGCGCGCACCGCACGAGCAGTCGAAGGGATTCTGGTTAGGCTGGCCCGGGCAAATGAGCGGGCTCGACGATGCCGGCCGCGCGGACGTGCAGCAGCAACTCGAGGCACGCCGGCTGGTGCGCGTGGAGCTGACGCCCGAGGAAGTGTCGGTCTATTACGAACGGATCGCGAACAGCGTGCTGTGGCCGGTGTGTCACGACCGGTTAGACCAGCTGCCGCTGCGCGTCGAAGGTTGGGATGTGTACGAGAGCGTGAACGCGCGCTTCGCCGATGCCGTGGCGGCGGTATGGCGGCCGGGCGATCGCATCTGGGTGCACGACTACCACCTGATGCGGGCGCCGGCCCTGATTCGCGAGCGGATCCCATCGGCGCGCATCGGGTTCTTTCTGCACATCCCGTTTCCGACGCCGGAGATTTTCTTTGCGCTCGCGCGGCGGCGGTGGCTGGTGAGCGGCATGTTAGGCGCCGACCTGATCGGCTTTCACACGCGGCGGCATCGCGGCCACTTCGCGGCGGCCGTGCACCGGTTGTTAGGCACGGACGCGCACGGCAACGAGTTCGAGCATCAGGGCCGCCGGGTGCGGATGGGCGTCTTTCCGATGGGCGTGGACGCGGGGGACTTCGCGCGCCGCGCGGAGTCCGAGCCCGTACGCACGGAGGCCGCGCGCCTGCGGCGAACCGGCACCGGGCCCTTGTTGGTGGGCATCGATCGTCTCGACTACAGCAAGGGGATTCCGCGTCGATTGTTGGCCGTCGAGCAGTTGCTGATCAAGCATCCCGAATGGCGCGAACGGATCCGGTTCACGCAAATCGCGGTGCCGTCGCGCGAAGGCGTGCGCGCGTACCGGAAAGTACGGGAAGAGGTGGAGACGCTCGTTGGGCGGATCAACGGGACGTACGCGCTGCCAACGTGGGCGCCCATCCATTATGTACACCGCGGCCTGCCGAGATCGTTGCTGATCGCATTGTACTGTGCGGCCGATGTGATGGTGGTCACACCGGTGCGCGACGGAATGAATCTCGTGGCCAAAGAGTTCGTGGCGGCGCGGACAGACGACGACGGAGTGCTCGTCCTGAGCGAGTTTGCCGGCGCGGCCGAAGAGCTGAGCGAGGCGTTGATCGTGAATCCGTACGACGTGGACGAGACCGCCGAAGCGATGCACGCGGCGCTCATCATGGCGCCCGACGAGCGGGCGCACCGAATGCGGGCATTGCGCGCGCGCGTGACGACGCACGATGTGGCACGGTGGGCGGCCGAGTTTCTGGATGCGTTGGGGTGAATGACGGGGAGTTGGGTGGGTCCGGGCACGACGCGTGCAATTCTGTCCTCGTGAACTTTGTAACAAGCGGAACCGCGGTGGGTGAGAGATCGTTTATAAAGTGAGAGGGTAGAATCGTAGGGCACAGGGAACGGGCAGAGGGAGGAGGAGTGGATCTCGATCTACGCTTGCCGGGGACTGGGTCCCGGCGCGCGGGTCCTGACGGAACCTTGCTTCCAGGAGGGCGCATGCCACGCTTTGAGTTTTCGCTCAGCGGTCCTGACGAAACGCTGCGCCTGGCCGGCGCAGTCACGAGCCCGACGTTTGCGCAAGCGATGGAAGCCATAGCCGAGCAGGCCCGCGTGGGCCGCGGTGACGTGCTCGAGATCGGCGTGACTGGCTTTCCGCCGGCGCACTTCGAGGCATTCTTCGAGGGGCTGAACGAACAGGTGAGTTGGCAGCAATCGGGGAAGAAAGCCGCATAAAATCAAAGGCGCGGCCGCATGGTGTCGGCCGCGTGGGAACCGGTCGCGTACGACGCGACGTTGCGGATGACGGCGGGACGATCTGTCGACAAGAGAAAGTAATGAAGGCAACTGGCGAAGCGACGCCAGTTGCCTTTTTTTGGTTCTCCGAACGAGAGAAAGACGGGTCGTGCGGCCGGCCGGACGGGCAGCGTGCTACGCTCATGAAGACGCGGACAAAGCAGGACACAACAGACAACGCACCGACAAGAAATCAACGCCTCCTCCCAGGCGCGTCGAGCTCGGGCTCGCGAGGGCCTGGGCCGTCGACGAGGTTTCCGAACATGAGTACGTGTTTGCGTGTTTGCTGCAGTGTCGTGGCACTGCTGCTCGTGGCGCGCGCGATGCCGGCGCAACAGCGCGCGGGGGCGGCCGTCGAATGGCAGGTGTATGCGCACGACGCCGCGGGCACCAAGTACTCGCCGGCGGCGCGGATCACGCGGTCGAACGTGAAGCAGCTCGTGCCGGCATGGACGTACCGCACGGGCGACTTCTCGTTAGGCGAAGGCATGACGCGCGA
The DNA here is from genome assembly GCA_036273715.1 of Gemmatimonadaceae bacterium. Classification (NCBI taxonomy): domain Bacteria; kingdom Pseudomonadati; phylum Gemmatimonadota; class Gemmatimonadia; order Gemmatimonadales; family Gemmatimonadaceae; species Gemmatimonadaceae bacterium. The sequence continues at coordinate 102,715 of DASUHB010000074.1, read as the reverse complement.
TGAGACGACGCCGCTGTTCGTGGATGGCCTGCTCTACGTATCGACGCCGTTCGGCGGCGTCCGCGCGCTCGACCCGGAGACGGGGCACGAGCGCTGGTCGTTCGACTCGGAGCTCGACCTTTCCGGCGACTACGGTGACTTTGCCAACCGCGGCGTGTCGACCTGGGTGGACCCGCGGCGGCCGGCGAGCGAGATGTGCCACCGCATCATTTACGTGGCGCCGGTCGACGCCCGGCTGATCGCGCTCGATGCGCGCACGGGCGCACCCTGCTCCGGATTCGGCGACCACGGGGTGGTCCGGTTAGGCGATGTGCGCAATCCCGAGATCTTTCGCGGCGAATACGAAATCACGTCGCCGCCGGCGGTCGTCAACGGCCTGCTGATCGTCGGGTCGACGGTTGCCGACAACGTGCGCGCCAAGGCACCGAGCGGTGTCGTGCGCGCATTCGATGCACGGACCGGGCAGCTGCGTTGGGCATGGGATCCCGTCACGCGCGACCCATCAGATTCCGGATATGATTCGTGGCGCGGGCCGGACGCGCACGAGACAGGCGCTGCCAACGCGTGGTCGGTCATCAGCGTCGACTCGGCGCGCGACCTGGTGTTCGTGCCGACCGGCAGTCCCAGCCCGGATTTCTTCGGCGGTGACCGGCTCGGACAGAATCTGTACGCGAATTCCGTGATCGCACTGCGCGCATCGACGGGCGCGATGGTCTGGCACTTCCAGGTGGTGCACCATGATCTCTGGGACTACGACGTACCCGCGGAACCGGTGCTCTTCACCTGGCGCCACGACGGGCGCGATACGCCGGCGCTCGCCGCGACAACCAAGATGGGCCACGTCTTCCTGCTGAATCGCGAGACCGGCGCACCGCTCTTTCCCGTGGACGAGCGGCGGGTGCCGGCGAGCGACGTCCCCGGCGAGTCCGCGTGGCCGACGCAGCCGTTCCCGACGCGTCCGGCTCCGTTAGTCCCGGAGCGATTTCGGGCCGACGATGTGTTCGGCGTGTCGCCACAGGAGAAGGCATGGTGCGAGAAGGAGCTTGCCGGTGTGCGCAACGACGGGATGTTCACACCGCCATCAGTGCGCGGCACCGTGATCTATCCCGGGAACATCGGCGGCTCGAACTGGAGCGGAATCGCAATCGATCCGGTGCGGCATCTCGCGATCCTTCCGTTGAACAACGTGATGACCGTGGTGCAGTTGATACCGCGTGCCGATGCGCATGCCCGCGCAATGTCGGGCACGCGCTTCGATCAGTTCTCGCCCCAGCGCGGAACGCCGTACGCGATGCGGCGGACCTTTCTGATTGCACCGGACGGCGCGCCGTGTTCGACGCCGCCGTGGGGCACGCTCTCGGCGGTGGATCTCGAGACGGGTCGGGTGAAGTGGAGCCGTCCGTTGGGGAGCATCGCTGCACTCGCGCGCGTACCGGGCAGCTCGCAGTGGGGCTCGCCTAACTTGGGCGGCGCGATGGTCACTGCCGGTGGCATCGTGTTCGCGGGCGGTGCGCTCGACGAGCGGCTGCACGCATACGACGTCGAAACCGGCACGGAGCTGTGGTCCGCCAAACTGCCGGCCGGCGTGCATGCGTCGCCGATGACGTATGTCACCGCGACCGGACGACAGTTCGTAGTCGTCGCAGCGGGCGGACACCGGGAGCTGTACGCGGCAAGCGGAGGCACGGACGGAGCAGGCGACTACGTCGTTGCGTTTGCGCTCCCGACAACCGCTCCGGCAGCACCGCACGCGGCGACTATCTCGGCCGGCCAATACACGGGACACATGGTGCTCGACCGATCGCGCTTCGACGCGCAATGGGATCTCGGGCGTGACAGCTCTGGCGCGACGTTGTCGTTCACGCTTGATGGCGTCGGGGTCAATGGTCATGGGACGGGTCACGTCGTGGGCGACAGCATCACCATCACGGCGAATTGGTCGCTGCCCTCGAAGCACTGCTCCGGCACGATGACGCTCGCAGGCCGCGCGGCTAACGAAAATCGCGCGATCATCGGCGAGCTAACGTATGTCGATGGATGCACCGACGGCTCCAGCAAGCCGGGGACGTTTGCGATGTGGCGCGCGGGACATCGCGTGACACGCGTCGGTGTATCCGGAAGGTGACCGGGAGACCACAGACACCTTCTGGATGGCTCGGGTGCGACATCGCTTTGTTGGCGGAGCGCTGCATGGTCCGCGGCGTCAAATCGGTTCTGCGTCGCGTGGGAACTCGCGCGCGATGAGATCGGCGATGCGCGCCAAGTGCGTGTATCCGTACTCGAAGATCAGCGACACGGGCCGACTCGAGTCCATGGCCTGGAAGCGCGCCACCACTCGGATCAGATGGCCCACCGCCGTGCCGCGCGGCTCGCGAATCCATTGCGGCACGATGGTGGCGACGCCGAACAGAACGAGCTGCACGATCATCATGGCGCGGAATTCGCCTAACGTTGGAGTGGCGCTCGCGGCCAGGACCGTGAGCAGCGCGCCGCTGATCAACGGCGCCATCCCTTCGGCCACGCCGCTGAATGCGCCAAAGGCGCCGAGGTAGGAGGGGCGGCTGTCATCCGGCGCGAGTTTGAGCGCGAGATTCGAGAGGCTGACGTGGTACGCGCTCCACCCGACGCCCGAGAGCACTTCCACAATGATCACCGGCCACACGCGGCCGGGCGCGCTGATCAACCAGAGCACGGGAGTGCACGCGATCAAGTAGCTGCCAATGCGCAGCACCGGCTTCGTGCCGAAGTGGTCGCCGAGCGTGCCCCATCGCGTTTGCGTTAGAGCCATGATCGTGTTGGTGATCGTGGTGAGCAGCGTCACGGCGAGAAAGGACAAGCCGAGCGTGCGCAGCATGTACACCATGTAGAAGGGCGCCATGTACCCGGACGCGAAGCTCCACCACGCGCTGAAAACCAACATGGTTCGATAGTTCTTGTCGCGGAGCGGCGCGCGCAGGGCGGTGGTGAGATCCAGGGGCTGTGTTCTGGTTTCACGCCGGCGCGGCTGCGGCAATTGCTGAAGGAAGAGCACTCCCACGAGACCGAGAATCGCGCCGGCGCCGAAGACGAGCGCGAAGCCGTGCTTGGAAGACGAGGCCGTCGGCGACTGGTCGAGTCGAATCGCGGCGAGAATGGATGCGATCGTCCCGACGACGCCGGCGTTGCGTCCGCGTCGCCCCCAGAAGACGCCACGCAGCGGCTCGGGGATGAGCTCAGCGAGCCATGTCAGGAACGAGAGCTCGAACACGGCGCCGGCGAGCGCCGAGACGCCCATCACGATGATGAGCATCGTGAGGCGGATCGGCGCCGGGCCCGGGGCGAGCACGAGCACGGGCACGGCAATCAAGGCGATACGAGCGACGGACGCGCTCGCGATCGCCCACCTGCGCCAGCGCCCCGCGCGCTCGATCCACCATGAGAGCACGAGCTGCGACAGCTTCGACGCCAGCGGGAGCGCGGCCAGCACACCGATCGCGATCGCGTTGGCTCCAAGCGCAAGCGCGAGACCGGTGAGAAACACACCACCGGTCAACTGCACCATGACAGTCTGCGCGATGCCGTTCGCGTCTACGAGCGCGGCAACGCGTCGCCAACTCGCGCCCGCGTCATTGGACCACAGCCGCGGTTCACGCGAGCGCATGGCCCGCCGCGCGGCAGATCACGTGCCGCGGTTCTCCGCGCTTGTCATGCGAACGAGTGAACCCGCCGCGAAAGGAGAGAAGCGGTCCGGCGTTTGCGCTCGCAGCGCAATCCGAGCAGAACGTGTCGCATTGCAGCGTCTGGTGCATCGGTGTGGAGTCGTCGTTCAGGTAATCGGCGGGCAGTCGAAGGGATGGGGGGTGGCGGCATCGCCATCGTTCGAGCGCTTCACCTTGGCGATATGCTGTGCGCGGTGCCGGCGTTGCGCGCGTTCCGCGCCGGGTTCCCCGATTCGCGAATCACGTTGATCGGGTTGCCGTGGGCGATTGAGCTCATGCCGTGGCTCGCGTCATTGGTGGACGATCTCGTGTTTTTCCCGGGCTATCCGGGGATTCCCGAATGTCAATTTGACGCAGCGGATGTGACGGCGTTTCTCGCGCACATGCAGTCGCGTCAGTTCGATCTCGCGGTTCAGCTGCACGGCAGCGGCGCCCACATCAATGAATTCACGCTGCTCTTCGGCGCGCACCGGACGGCCGTTTACCGTACGCCGGAAGATGCCGTGCCGCTGGAGGGCGAGGGAACCGCCGTGCCGTGGCCGACGCGGGGCAGCGAGATCGAGCGTCTGCTCGCGCTTCCGTATGCGCTCGGATGCCCGGATGTGGGCACGGCGCTGGGGCTCGCGGCCACGGCCGACGACCGGGCAGCGTTAGGCGAAGTGGGCGAGGCCGCCGGCTTGTCGTTTCGCGAATACGCGTGTGTGCACGCGGGGGCCCGATTTCCCTCGCGGCGCTGGCCGCCGGAGCGATTCGCCGCGCTGGCGGACGCGCTCGCCGAGCGCGGGCTGGCGATCGTGCTCACCGGCACGCGGTCGGAGGCGCCGATCACGGCCGCCGTGCGCGCGGCGATGCGAGCGGACGCGATCGATCTGACCGGGCGGCTGGGGCTCGGCGCGTTAGGCGCGCTGGTGAGCGATGCCGCGCTCGTCGTCTGCAACGACACCGGCATGTCGCACATCGCGGCGGCGTTCGGGACGCCGAGCGTCGTGGTGGCGTCGGGGTCGGACGTGTCGCGCTGGGCGCCGCTCGATCGCGAACGGCATCGCGTGTTGTGGCACGACGTGGCGTGCCGGCCGTGCATGCACCTGCGATGTCCGACGGGTCATGAATGCGCGGCCGGCGTGGATGTCGCCGCCGCGATTGCGCAGGCCGACGACCTCATGGAGCACTGCCATGGCGCGCGTTAGTCGCCGCCGGCTGCGCGTGCTCACCTGGCACGTCCACGGCAATTACCTCTGGTATTTGTCGCAGGCGCCGCACGAGTTTTTCCTGCCGGTGAAGCCGGAACGCGCGCATCCGTACGGCGGGCGCGCCGGCGGCTTCCCGTGGCCGGACAATGTCCATGAAGTTGCAGCCGCCGAGGTCCGCACGGCGCGGTTCGACTGCGTGCTGTTTCAGTCGGAGCAGGTGTACGCGGTGGATCAATTCGACCTGCTGAGCGCCGAGCAGCGCCGGTTGCCGCGTGTGTATCTCGAGCACGATCCGCCGCTCGCGCATCCCTTTGCCCAACGGCACCCGGTGGACGACGGCGACGTGATGGTCGTGCACGTGACCGAGTGGAACGCCATGATGTGGGACTGCGGGCGGTCGCCGGTTCGTGTAGTGGAGCACGGCGTGGTGATCCCGGGAGACGTGCGGTACTCGGGGGAACTGCCGCGCGGCGTCTGCGCGATCAACAACCTGCGTACGCGGGCGCGGCGGATGGGTGCCGATGTGTTCACGGCGGCGCGGCGCCACGTGCCGATCGACCTCGTGGGCATGGACGCCTGCTCGTTAGGCGGCCTCGGCGAGATCGACCCGCCGGCGCTGGCGGCCTTCCAGGCGCGCTATCGGTTCGCCTTCAGCCCGGTGCGCCACACGAGTCTCGCGTTGGCGGTGGTCGAAGCGATGATGATCGGGCTGCCGATCGTCGGGCTGGCGACGTGCGAGTTGGCATCGGTGATCACGAACGGAGAATCGGGATTCGTCGACTCGTCGCTGCCGCGCGTGCTCGACGCGGCGTTGGCGCTGATCGAGGATCCGGCGGAGGCGCGGCGGTTGGGCGAGGGGGCGCGCCGGATGGCGGCCGATCGCTACGGGATCGCGCGCTTTGCCGCGGACTGGGATGCGGTGTTGAGAGAGGTGGCAGCATGAGGAAGCACATCGCGATGATCAGCGAGCACGCCTCGCCCGTGGCGGCGTTAGGCGGCACCGACAACGGGGGGCAGAACGTCTACGTGGCGTATCTGGCGCGCGAGCTGGCCGGCCGCGGGCACGAGGTGGACGTGTTCACGCGGCGCGAGTCGCCCGAGATCCCGACGGTGCTCGAGCGGCGGCCCGGCGTCCGCATCGTGCACGTCGAGGCGGGGCCGGCGCGGCAGCTGCCCAAGGAGCAGCTGCTTCCGTACATGGCGGCATTTGCCGACTGGATGTTGAACTTCATGGATCGCGACGGCGCGACGTACGACGTCGCGCACGCGAATTTCTGGACATCGGCGGTGGTCGCGATGCAGCTCAAGCGCGAAATCGGGCTGCCGTTTGCCGTCACGTTCCACGCGTTAGGCCGGGTGCGGCGGATGTACCAGGGCGCGGCGGATGGCTTCCCCGAGGAGCGCGGCGCTCTCGAGGAGCAGGCCATCGACGCCGCCGGCGCCGTGATCGCCGAGTGTCCGCAGGACGCCGAGGATCTTCGCGCGCACTACGGCGCGCGGACACGGCTGCGCCAGATCCCCTGCGGCGTCGACGTTCGGCGCTTTCATCCGGTTGCGCCAGCGCGCGCCCGGGCGCGGCTCGGCCTTCCGCTGGAGGGGCCGCTGATGCTCCAGTTAGGCAGGCTGGTGCCCCGCAAAGGCGTGGACGATGTGATCCGGGCGCTCGCCATCGTGCGCCGCACGCACGGCATCGACGCGCGGCTGTTGGTGGTGGGCGGCGACACCGAAGCGCCCGACGAGCGTGCAACGCCGTACCTCGGCACGCTGCGCCAGATCGCCGAAGCCGAGCGCGTTGCCGACCGTGTGGTGTTCGTCGGGCGGAGGGATCCCGGGGTGCTGCGCTACTACTATAGCGCGGCCGACATTTTTCTGACGACGCCGTGGTACGAACCGTTCGGCATCACGCCGTTGGAAGCCATGGCGTGCGGGACGCCGGTGGTCGGGACGGCCGTTGGCGGCATCAAGCACACCGTGTTGCACGGAGAGACCGGGTTCCTGGTGGCGCCTCACGATCCGCACGGCATCGCGGCGAGCGCGGCGCTCCTGCTGCAGGACAGCATGCTGCGCGCGCGCATGTCGCGGCATGCAATCGCGCGTGTGCGAACGTGGTTCCAGTGGTGTGACGTAGGCCGCGCGGTGGATGCGCTGTACGACGACGTGCTGGCTGCCGAGCGACGCGAAGTACGGCGGCGCGCGCGGGCGGTGGGGCCGGCGCGATGATGAGCGGTGTCGTTCTGCTGGACAAGGACGGCGTGCTCGTCGAAAACGTCCCGCTGAGCGCGGATCCGCAGCGCATGCGCCTCATGGATGGCGCCGGCGACGCGCTCGCGCGACTGGCGGCCCACGGGTTTCGATTCGGCGTCGTGACGAATCAAAGTGGTGTCGCACTCGGATGTTTTCCCGAACGGGCGCTGGCGGGCGTGGCGGAGCGATTGCGCGAAATGCTGGCCGAGGCGGGCGTCTCGCTGGACGCATTCTGCTACTGCCCGCACCATCCCGATGGCGTGGTGGCGGCGTACCGCCGCGTGTGCGACTGCCGCAAGCCGGCGCCCGGCCTGGTACATCGCGCGGCGCGCGAGTTAGGCATCGATCCGCGATCCGCCTGGGTGGTGGGCGACATTCTCGATGATGTCGAAGCGGCGCATCGCGCCGGCGCGCGCGCGATTCTGTTCGACACGGGCGGCGAAACCGACTGGTTGCGATCCCCGCTCCGGACGCCCGACTTCGTCACGACGTCGTTCCATGGAGTGGCCGACATCATCCTCGGCGACCGGCTGGCGGGGGCGCGGCGATGACGAGCGATTGGTCGGGGGTGCGCCGCGTGCTCTGCGTGCGTCTGGACGGCGTGGGCGACGTGTTGATGACGACGCCTGCGTTAGGCGCGGTGAAGGGGGCGGACGGAGAGCGGCACGTCACACTGCTCACCTCGCCGGCCGGCTCGGCTGTCGCGGCGCTGGCGCCGAGCGTCGACGATGTCATCGTCTACGACGCGCCGTGGCTCAAAGCGACGCGGCCGCGGACCACGAGTGCCGCCGATCACGCCATGGCGCACATTCTTCGGACGCACGCATTCGATGCGGCGGTGGTGTTCACGGTGTTCAGCCAGAGCGCGCTGCCGGCGGCGCTGCTGTGTTATCTGGCCGACATCCCGCGCCGGCTCGCGCACGCGCGTGAGAATCCGTATCAGCTGCTCACGACCTGGGTCGCCGACCCGGAGCCGGCCGGCGGCATCCGCCACGAGGTGGAGCGTCAACTCGACCTCGTGGCAGCCGTCGGCTGGAGGCCGGCCGATACGCGGCTGACGTTGTGTCCATCGCCGCGCCACGACGAGGCGGCGGCGTCCATGCTCTGTTCGTTAGGCATCAACGACGATGCTTGGGTCGTGCTGCATCCCGGCGCATCGGCGGCATCCCGCCGGTATCCCGCGGCGTCGTTTGCCGCGGCCGGACGATCGCTCGCCGCACGCGGCGGCGTGCGCATCGTCGTCACCGGTGGAGCGGACGAGCACGAGCTGGTTCGTGACGTGTGCGCGCAGATCGGTGCGCCGGCGATCGATCTGTGCGGACAGCTCGACCTCGGCTCCTTCGCGGCGCTGGTGGCTCGCGCGCCGCTCGTGATCACGAACAACACGGGGCCGGCGCACGTGGCGGCGGCGATGGGCACGCCGGTCGTCGTGCTCTACGCATTGACGAATCCGCAGCACACGCCGTGGCAGGTTCCGTGTCGGGTGCTGTCGCACGATGTACCCTGCCGGTACTGCTTCAAGAGCGTGTGTCCCGAGACGCACCACAACTGCCTGCGATTGGTGCCGCCGCCGGCGGTGGCCGACGCCGCGCTCGACCTGTTGCAATCACGATGCGGCGCCGCGCGAGGCGCGCCCGTGCGTGTGGAGGGATGACGGGATGTATACGTTAGGCATCAACGCCGCGTTCCACGATCCAGCGGCCTGTCTCGTGCGCGACGGCGAGGTGGTGGCTGCGGCGGAAGAAGAACGGTTCACCAAAATTAAACACGGGAAGCGGCCGGTGCCGTTTTCCACGTGGGAGCTGCCGTTTCACGCCATCGACGCGTGCCTGGCAGCGGCCGATGTCGCGCTGTGCGACGTCGATCACGTGGCGTATTCGTTCGACCCTGGTTTGCTGCTGGGCGAACGGGCTCGTGACCGGACGATTGCGATTCCGCTCGATGGAGCGCGAGCGGCCGATCAGGGCGCCGATGCGTGGGAGCCGCTCTTTCTCTCGCACATCGTCAACGCACCCGGTCAACTCATCGACGGCGTGCCGCATCACCTCGAACGCCGGTGGCGCGGCGCACGGCGGGGCGATCTGTCGTGGCACTTCGTTGGGCATCACGCCGCGCACGCGGCAAGCGCGTTTCTCGCGTCGCCGTACGGCGATGCGGCGGTCATGTGCCTGGACGGACGCGGCGAACGCGCCACCACCAGCTACTGGCAGGGACACGACGCCGCCATCGACCCGTTAGGCGAGGTACGGCTGCCGCATTCGCTCGGGCTGCTCTACGAGGACGTCACCCAGTACCTGGGGTTCCTGCGGTCATCCGACGAGTACAAGGTGATGGCGCTTGCGTCGTTTGGCCGCCCCGAGTTCGTCGACGAATTTCGGAGCATGATCGCGATCGGCGACGACGGCGGCTATTCCATCGACGACCTGGAGCTGGAGCGGCGATTCGGCGCGCGGCGTCTGCGCGGTGCGCAAATCGAACAGCGCCATTACGACATCGCGCGTTCGCTGCAAGTCGTGCTCGAAGAGACGGTCATCCGTCTCGCCTCGTGGCTGCGCGAGCGCACGCGATCGCCGCGACTCTGCATGGCCGGCGGCGTTGCGCTCAACTGCGTGATGAACGCGCGTCTGCGCGACAGCGGCGTGTTCGATGACGTCTGGGTGCAGCCGGCGGCCGGCGATGCAGGGACGGCGCTCGGCGCCGGGCTGATGGTGGACGCGAGCGAACGCGGTGCAACCTCGCATACGCGAATGGAGCACGTCTATTTCGGGCCGTCGTTCGCGGACGATGAGATCGAACGATTTCTCCAATGGTCGAAGGTGCCGTATCGGCGCGTGCCGGACATCGCCGAGGCCGCCGCGGCGCTGCTGGCGGGCAACAAGGTCATCGGCTGGTTTCAGGGCGCGATGGAGTTCGGTCCGCGCGCGCTCGGCGCTCGATCGATTCTAGCGAGCCCGATCGATGCGGCCATGCAGGTGAGGCTCAACGAAATCAAGGATCGCGAGGACTTCCGGCCGGTGGCGCCGGTGGTGCTCGAGGAAGAGGCGGCGTCGTGGTTCTGCGGTGCGGGGGCGGCCGCGCCGTTCATGCTGTTCACGTTCGAGGTGCGCAGCGAGAAGGCAGACTGCATTCCTGCCATTAGGCATGTGGATGGCACGGCTCGCGTGCAGACCATCCGGCGCGATCAGAACGCGCGATATTACGATTTGATTCGTGCGTTCGAGCGGCGAACCGGGGTGCCGGTGCTCGTGAACACGTCGTTCAACACGCGCGGTGAGCCCATCGTGTGTACGCCCCGCGACGCGATCGAGTGCTTCTGGACCTCGCCACTGGATGCGCTGGCCATCGGGTCGTTCGTATTGGAGAAGCCGGTGCATCACGTCGACGTGCACGCGCCATGACCCACGTCAGCGTCGTCGTGCCGACGTATCGCCGGCCCGCGCTGCTCGAGCGGACGCTGGGCGCCCTCGCGCGCCAGGTGCGGGGCGACTGGACGTACGATGTGATCGTCGCCGATGACGCAGCGAGCGAGGAAACGCGGGACCAGGTCAGGCGGTGGGATGGCCGGCACGGCGTCCCGATCGCCTATGTGCCGGTGAACGGCGCCGTGCACGGGCCCGCGGCCGCGCGCAACGCGGGCTGGCGCCGGGCGACCGGCGAGTGGATCGCGTTCACTGACGACGACACGGTGCCGTCGCCGACGTGGCTGGATGAGGCGATGCGCTGCCTAACGGAGCGGTCCTGCGCCGCCGGGTGGGGCGCCGTGGTCGTGCCGCTGCCCGAGGTGCCCACCGACTACGAGCGAGCGGCGGCCGGACTCGAGACCGCCGGCTTCGTCACCGCTAACTGTTTCGTGCGCCGCGACGTGCTGGGGCGGCTGGGCGGTTTCGATACGTCGTTTGCCGAGGCGTGGCGGGAGGACAGCGACCTCTATTTCCGGCTGCTCGCCGACGGCCAACGCGTGATCGAGGTGCCGCGCGCGGTGGTGGTGCACCCGGTGCGTCCGGCCGGGTGGGGCGTTAGCGTTAGGCAGGAGCGGAAGACGGCGTACGACGCACTGCTCTATCGAAAGCACCCACGTTTGTACCGCCGGTTCATTCGTCCCCGCCGGCCGGCCGATTACTCCGTTGCGGCGATGGCGGCGGCCGGCACGTTCGCCGCCCTGGCCGCCGGAACCGCTACCATCGCGGCGTGGTCACTGGCGGCGTGGTGTCTCGCCACCGGTTCCATTGCGTGGCGCAGGCTGCGCGGCACCTCGCGTGCGCCGGCGCACATTGCCGAAATGCTCGTCACCTCGGCCGTACTCCCCATCGCGTCATTCTACTGGGGCATACGCGGGGCGATCCGATACCGTGTCCTCTTCTGGTAGGGCGCCATGGACCTCCCGACATACATCCAGCTGGAGCCGGTTGGGCAGTGCAATCTGAAATGTCAGATGTGCGCGATCCAATTCCGGGCGGACGGCACACCGCATGGGCCGCCGGCGTTCATGGCGTGGGATCTCTTCGTTCGGATCCTCGACGACCTCCCGACGCTGACGGAGCTGCACCTGCAAGGGTTAGGCGAGCCGATGATGCATCCTCGCTTCTTCGACATGGTTGCGTACGCCGCCGCGCGCGGCATCGTGGTGTCGACGAATTCGAACGTCACGCTGCTCACGCGCCGTCGTGCCGACCGTTGCGTGACCAGCGGTCTGACGACGCTGCACGTGTCGGTGGACGGGGCAACGGAGGCGACGTACGAAGGGATTCGCGTCGGCGCGTCGTTCGCGCGCGTCCGCCGCAACCTCGGCCATCTGCGGGATACGAAGCGTGCGATGTCGAGCGAGAAGCCGCGCGTGCGACTGGTCATGGTATTGATGCGGCGGAATCTCCGGGAGTTGCCGGCGGTGGTGCGGCTGGCCGCCGAGCACGACATCGACACCGTCTTTGTCCAGCATCTCTGTCACGACTTCACGGAATCGACGCTGCCGGCCCGCTATGCCCCGATGCGGGAGTTCGTGCACGGCGAAAACCTGACCGGATGCGACGAAGAGCTCACGGGCGGCGTGTTCGCCGAGGCGCGGCAGACGGCCGAGTCGTTAGGCATCGAATTGCGGCTGCCGCGGCTGGACGTGCACGAGCATGCGCCGGGCACGCCCGGCCGCGAGCGTTGCGATTGGCCGTGGCATGGCCCGTACATCACGTATCGCGGCGATGCGATGCCGTGCTGCATGATCTCGACGCCCGATCGAGGCACGTTAGGCACGGTGGCAGAGCAGCCGATCAGCCAGATCTGGCGCGGCGCCGCATACGAATCGTTCCGTGCGGCGTTGGCGTCGGACGGTCCACCGGCGATCTGCCGCGGCTGTTCCGTGTATCGCGGGACCTTCTAATGAACCGCGTCCGAGTGGAAAAGCGCTTAGCTGCTCGTACGTTAGGCGACGCTTTGCCTCCCCCGCGCCGCGCTATGTCAGTACAGCCGAGCGGTGCGCGGCTTTTTCCGGTGTGTCCGCCCCTTGTCCGCCTGTCAGGGACTGAGACGCGGACGCAACGGATCGCTCAGGTCCATCCGCTGCCACGGAATCCTGATGCGTCGCGGCCGAAACGGGAGCGCGCGAACGAAAGGCAGGTGCAGGGCGGCGCCGCCTAACCGCTCCCAGAGCGCATCGGGACCCAAGTGATACTCGGCAACGATGGTCTCGCCCTTCACCACATCCAGCTTGAACTCCTCGATGCGCCCCGCGACGCGGCCATCCGCGTCGCGCACGCGTCTGCCGAGCAGGTGTTCGACGTGTATCTCCCGTTCGTCATTCATTGGCGGGCCAGCCGGTGACATGCGTGCGCAGCCAGTGCTCGACGGCGTTGATCGGCGTGGCGTCGACGTCGCCGTCGAATTGGAACGAGCGATCGCGGTAGCGCAATGCGTCCCACGCGATGCGAAACGGAGCACGGCGGCCGGTGATCCGCGCGTCGAGCCGGCCGAGCCATCGAGCGAGTCGCCGATTCACGCGGGCGACGAGCGTCACCGGACTCACTTCGATGGCGATCACGCGCGGCGGCTGTCCGGGCCGTGTCGAGACGATGACGCCGTCGATGCGGCCCGCCTTCTGGTGCTTTACGTCGACGAGCTGCTCATCGAGCACGTCGGCGGCGAGGTGCATCGGGCGGTCGATCACGAGCCCGCCAACTGCAACGGGATGGAAATGACGCCGAGCACCATGGTCAGCACGCTGATGACGAGCACGACGGCATTGCCCAACGGTCCGTTCGTGTGGTCGCCCAGGTAGTCGCTGTCGTTCATCAGAACGAGAAACGGCAGAACGCCGACCGGCAGTGATGCCGCCGTGAGGGCCATCGAGATGTTCGTGAGTTCGAGCGGATCCGCGCCGGCAAGAACGATCACGGCGGCGACGGCGATAATGACCGTGTAGGTGAGGCTGAAGCGGGCGCTCCTGCGCGGATCCATGTCCTCTCCCCACTCCCATCCAAGGCCTTGAGCGAGGAGGTAGGCCAGGGACAGCGCGATCTCGAGGGTTGCGCCGAGGCACGCAATGCCTAACGCAGCGACGAACAGCCAGAAGCCCGGTGTGCCGAGGACGGTGGTCGTCAGATCCGAGAGATCACGATAGTGTTGGACCTCGCGTCCCGCCGGCGCGAGCACGATCGCGGCCAGCACCATTACGGCGACGGACAGAAACCCGCCGAACCCCATGCCGATACCTGCGACCCAGCGATTGATGCCGAGGTACCCCACATTCCATTTGTCTTCGATCGCGCCGGACGAATAGAAATAGTAGAGGTACGGAGAAATGGACGCGCCCAGTACGCTCACGGCGACGTACCAATAGTGAACAGGCCGATGGTCGGGCAGTCGAGGCACGAGGCCGCGGGCCAGGGCGCCGTAGTCGGGACCTCCGGACACCGCGGCCACGACGAACACGATGGTGACGAGGCCGAGCAGCGACACCCCGTTTTCGATGAAGCCGAAGGTGCCGCGCCAGACAATGAACCAGGCCAGAACGGCCATCGGCGCCACCCACCAGCGCAGGGCGATGCCGGTGCCCAACTGCAACGCGACCGCCGTGCCGCCGATTTCTGCGCCTAACACAAGGATCGACACGCAGCACATCACGGCGACGATCGTGAGGTAGACGGGGCCGCCGAAACGCTCGCGCAATGCATCGGGGATCGTCCGCCCGCTGCATGCGGCGAACCGGCCCGACATTTCCAGCAGAAACGCGATGCACACCGTACCGGCCACGATCGACCAGGCGAGGCGGTAGCCGAATGCGGCGCCGGCCTGCGCGGCGGTCGCAATCGATCCGATCTCGAGGAACCCGCCGACGCTGGTCACGATGCCGAGCGCGATTTGCAGAACCCGCTTCATGTGGCAGCCTGAAGTCGCATCTCGTGTGCCAGCGTTTGCCGTGCGATCGGCGCGGCGGTACAGCGTTTGTAGCTCGGGTGAACGTCTTCATCGCGTGTCGCTGCGATGTTCTTCCATTCGTGGGCGGCCGTCGGTCGCGCCGCCGTCACAGCTGCGATTCTTTTCGTGTTCGTCGTCGCCGTGCTGCGGCTCGTCGGGCAGCAAGCGTTGGCGCGCATGTCCGGATACGACGTCGTGGTCACCGTCACGTTCGGAGCCATCCTCTCGGCGGTTGCGGTCACGCCGGGCGTCACGCTGAGCGAGGCCGCGGCCGCGCTCATCGTGCTCGTCATCCTGCAGGAGGCGACGCGCTGGCTGCAGGCGCGTTGGCTGCTGTTTCATCACGCCGTGCGCGAGGCGCCACGCGTGGTGCTGTGGGATGGCAAGCTGTTAGACGAGCGGTTGGGGCAGAGCAGCGTGAGCGCCGACGAAGTGCGAGCAGCCGTGCGGCGCAAGGGACTGCGCTCCTTGAGCGAGGTGCGCATCGTGGTTCCCGAGAACGATGGCGAGTGGTCGGTGGTGCCCAAGCAGGCCAAGCCGAGCGACGAATCCGCATTTTACGGCCTCAAGATTCCTGGATACGAGTGGCCCGAGCCCGCACGCCGCCGCGAAGGCGAGAACGGTGAGTCCAGCACCTCATCGGCGCACCGGGTTCCCTGAGACGAATCCAGCGGCGCCTAACCAGCGGCGGGCCGTGTGCAGCGCGGCCGCGAGGTAGAGCACACTCGCCGGCACCCACATGACCAGCCCGGCGAGCTGCTGGTCCTGGAGCGGCGTGAGTCCCGAGGCGGCTGCGTGCGATGCATACGCCGCGTACCACGGTGATGGCGCGACGACGAGCAGTGCACCGAGCACCGCCGTGTGAACGGCGGTGACGAAGAGATAGATGATCGAGCGGCCGAGGTCGCTCGAGCGTCGCGGGTACGCGACCGCGGACCAGAAGAGCACACCGGTGCCGAAGAAGGATAGGTGTTGCACCACATGGATGGCCGGATGCGCGAGGGCAGCGTCGAAGAGAGCCGGTATGTGCCAGAGCCAGATGGCGGCGCCATGCACGAGGCACATGAGCGACTGGCGCCGGCAGAGGCGCGCGAGCGCCGCCGCCGGCCGCCATCTGCCTAACGACGCCGCGGCGCGCCGCGCCGGCGGGACCGCGCGCAGCAGCGTGATCAGCGGCCGCCCAAATGCGACCAGCGGCGCCGCGACGGCGATGAGCAGCTCGTGCTGGATCATGTGGGCCACGAACAGCCGGTCGGCGATGCGGTCGGCGGGCCCGATCACCGCGGCGAGCGCCACTGCGCATCCCGCAACGAGCGTGCGCCGCCGCCGCAGCACCGCGTCGTGCGGCGGCATCCGGCGGCCGGACATCAGATGGCGCACGGCGGGAAGGTCACCGCCGCAGCCGATTGCGCGATGAGGAACGTCGCGGCGAGCGCGCCCAACTCCATGCCTAACAGCCCCAGAAATCGCTCGGCGGACGCCAGCGCGCCATCGCCGGCGTGCCGCGCCTCGAGCCAGCTGCGATAGGCGCCGGTGCTGAGCAGCGCAATCAGCACCACACACACGGCCGGCAGCGCGCATGATGTCCAACGCTGCTGGTGGACGCACATCCACGGATCCGCCGCCAGGATGAGCGCCTGGTTCACCAGGCCCAACAGCGGGTTGAGGCACACCGCGAGGACGGCGCGTCCGATGCCCGGGCGCCGGCGCTCAGATGACGCGGGGACCGACATAGGCGATCAGGTACACCGGCAGCCAGATGCCGACGGTGAAGTACCAGTAGACGCTGTTGTCGGCCGCGTCGCTGAACGACTTCACCGGCTGCCGCCTGACAAAAAAGCACAGCGTTAGGCCGAGCGTGTCGAGGACATCGAGCAGCAACAGGGAGGTGTGAAAGCCGACGATCATCCACACCGCGGTCCCGTACGCATTGGCGTCCCATCGCACGCCGAGCGACTGGACGTCCCACCACCGCAGAATCAGAATTGCGACGCCAATCAGCGAATGAGCGACGAGCCAGCGCTTGACCGCGGGCGCATCCAACCGGCCTCCGGCGCGTGCGACCACCACCGCGGGCACCACGCTCAGCGCCATGAGGGCGAGAGTGATGCTGGGCATGAGAAGCGCCGGAGACTGCGACGGCGCGGGAGGCCACTGGATCACGCTCTGGCGCAGATACAGGTAGCTCACGAGCAGCAGCGCCAGCGTCCAGCCTTCGATGACCATGAAGCCGAGCGTTCCCCACCACATGAGGCTCCGCTGTCCGAACGTGACGGTCGGCAAGTCGGCCACGCTGGTCTCGGCCCGCAGGGACGTCATGTGCGCTCCACGAGGGCGCCGTTAGGCAACGCGATCCGCTCGCGTTCGATCGGCCGCGTGCTCTGCCAGCCCCACCCGAAGAGGCCGGCGAGCGAGAGGGCGGTGCCGATGAGCACCCAGTACGGGCGGAAGATCGATCCGATGAACACGACGCCCATGCACAGCGCGAGATAGAACGGCCAGATCGATTCGCGAGGCGAGCTGTGGCGCGCGTCCGGGCGGGCATCGAACGTCGTCGTCGTCAACACCTCGCGGCGATCGGTGCGAAGGCCGGTTGCGACCGGCAGCGCAGCGTGCGCGTCCCACAGCGGGTGCGCGCTGGAGACGATGAGCGGATACGCGAAGTTGTACGGCGGCGGCGGCGATGCGGTGGCCCACTCGAGGCCGCTCGCGCCCCATGGATTCGGGCCGGCAACGGCGCCGCCTCGCCAACTGAGAACGACGTTGACCAGGAAAATGATGACGCTGATGGCGATCGTCGCTGCCCCGAGCGACGAGAGCAGATTGAGCGGCCCCCAGCCGGTCGAGGCGAGGTAGGTGTAGATGCGCCGCGGCATGCCGTCGAGGCCGAGGATGTGCATCGGGAAGAAGGTGACGTTGACGCCGATGAGGAACAGCCAGAAATGCCACTTGCCTAACCCATTGCGCAGCAGGCGGCCGGTGAACTTCGGAAACCAGAAGTAGAGGCCGGCGAAGAGCGGCATCACGCCGCCGCCCAACAGCACGTAGTGCAGGTGTGCGACGACGAAGAACGTATCGTGCGCCTGGCGGTCGAACGGCACGGACGCGAGCATGACACCGGTGATGCCACCGTTGATGAACGTGAACAGGAAACCGAGCACGAACAGCATCGGCACCGTCAGGCGCGGGCGGCCCGTCCACATCGTGGCGATCCAGCAGAAAATCTGCACGGCGCTCGGGATGGCGATGACGAGGCTGGCGGCCGTGAACAGGCTGTCGCCGAGCTCCGGCAGCGGCGTCGCGAACATGTGGTGGACCCAGAGGCCGAAGGCGAAGAACGCCGTCGCGATGTTTGCCATGACGATCGCGCCGTAGCCGACGACCGGACGGCGGCAGAACGTCTCGACGATCGGCGTCACCATGCCTAACGCCGGCAGAAAAATGATGTAGACCTCGGGATGTCCGAAGAACCAGAAGATGTGCTGCCAGAGCAGCACATCGCCGCCACGCGCCGGGATGAACCACTGCATGTGAATCGCGCGGTCAGCCGCGAGCATGAGCGTGCTGCCTGCCGCCACCGCGGGCATCGCGAATACGATCATGAACGCGACCACGAGCTGTGCCCACACGAACAGCGGAATACGGTTCACCGACATCCCCGGCGCTCGCATCTTGAACACCGTGACGATGATGTTGACCGCCGCGCAGAGCGCCGCGATCTCGGTGAACGTGACGAGCTGCGCCCACACGTCCACCCGATGTCCCGGGGCGTAGAGCGTTTCCGAGAGCGGCACGTACGCGAACCATCCGGTGTCCGGCGCGTGATTCGTGAGCAGCGCCACGTACAACAATCCGATGCCGACCAGATACGTCCAGTATCCGAACGCGTTGAGCCGCGGGAAGGCGACGCTTCGGGCTCCGATCATCAGCGGAACGAAGTACAAACCCATCGCGGTCATCATCGGGACCGCGAACAGGAACATCATCGTCGTGCCGTGGGTCGTGAAAATCTGGTTGTATCGATCCGCTCCGAGAAATCCGTTCTCCGGCCGCGCCAGTTGCGCGCGCATCAGCGCCGCTTCGATGCCGCCGGCGAGGAACATGGCGAACGCCGTGATCACGTACCGGCGTCCAATGACCTTGTGATCGACGGTGCACACCCAGGCCCAGACGCCGGGCTTCGTGGACCACGTGCGTTCGAGGGCGCCGGCATTCTGCGCCACGGCTTCGGGGGCGAGCGCGCCGCCGTCGATGGTGCTGTTGCCTAACGCGCTCACTTGAGCGTCTCCAGGTAGGCCACGACGGCGTTCATCTCATCGGCAGGAAAGTGAAACGAGGGCATGCGAGCGCCGGGTTTGATGACCGACGGATCGAAAATCCAGCGCGCGATGTTCTGCGGCGTGTTGTCGAGCATTCCGGCCGCAATGGTGCGGCGACCGGCGACGTGTGTGAGGTCCGGCGCCGCCTGGCCCCCCGCGGTCGTGCCGGCAATGTTGTGGCAGAGCGCGCAGCCGCTGTGCATGAACAGCGACTCGCCGCGGAGCGCGAGGAGATCGGTCGGGGTAGCGGCCGGGCGCGACGTGCCCGCGTACCACGCGTCGAACGCCGCGCGCGGTTGGGCAATCACGAAGAACGCCATCTTCGCGTGCGACAGCCCGCAGAACTCGGCGCATTGTCCGCGATAGACGCCCGGCGTATCGGCGCGAAACCAGAGCGCGCTCGCGTACCCCGGAACGAGATCGCGTTTGCCGTTCAAGTTAGGCGCCCAGAAGCTGTGGATGACATCGTCCGACGCAAGCCGTACCTGAACCGGTACGCCGACCGGTACGTGGATCTCGTTCGCGGTGGTCACGATCCTGGTTGGATCGGCGCTTGGGTAGCGGACCTCCCACCACCACCGATGCCCCGTCACCTCGATCACCAGGCGTTGGTCGGTGTGTTGGGCGAGCGCATGCCCAACGGAGAAACTGTACACCAGGATCGCGGCGAGGATGACCGCCGTCGAGAGCACCGCGGCGATGATCACGCGCTGGACGCGGCGCGCCGTTCCGGGCGCATCGTGGATGATCTCGTCGGACCCCGGAGCGCCGTGCGCCGACAACCCCGCACGGACTGCCACCGCAACGACGCCGAGCCAGATGACGAGGCCGGCACCGAACAGCCACCACCAGAGTCGCGTGACGGCCATCGCCTCGGGCGAGGCGGGATCGAAGATGGAGTGCATGCGTCGAGCGGCGCGCTTGAAGTGAGCCGGGAGCGAGAGAGTCTGCCGTACCCAACTGCGACCGTGACCGTGTGCAAGGCAGAAACTGTTCCAACGGTGCGCTGGCAACGCTGGGTTGGGCACATCGGCATCGCCGCCTTAGAGAAACGGCGGCCGCGGCAGGCGCCCTGCGCCCGTCCGGCGACGCGGTTCACTCATTGCAGCGGCGTAACCCGCTCACGCGATGTCGATCATTGGCAGGAGGGCCGCATGAACACACTTCAGGGCATGAAGGTGGCGATTCTCGTCGAGAACGGATTCGAGCAGGTCGAACTCGAGAAACCGCGCGAAGCACTCGATCAGCACGGGGCCGAGACGCAGATCGTCTCGCCGCGCACGGGGAAGGTGCGCGGTTGGAAGTCCAAAGAGTGGGGCGACGAGCTGCGGGTGGATGTGCCGCTCGACGACGCGCGCCCGGACGACTACGACGCGCTGTTGCTCCCGGGCGGCGTCATGAATCCCGATGCGCTGCGCTGGCAGCCGAAGGCGGTGGCGTTCGTGAAATCGTTTTTCGACGCCGGCAAACCGGTCGCTGTGATTTGCCATGGACCATGGACCGTGATCGAGAGTGGCGCGGTGAAGGGCCGTCGTATCACGTCGTGGCCATCGCTCGAGACGGACCTCGAGAATGCAGGGGCCCGATGGGTGGATGAAGAAGTGGTCGTGGATGGGAACATGGTCTCGAGCCGCAAGCCCGACGACATTCCGGCGTTCAACGAGGCGATGGTGACGCTCTTCAGCGGAGCGATGCACCATGCCGGACACACCGGGTGACCGAGTCACCCGGTGTGCGGGATGTGCGCTCGCGCCGCGATCGCTTTCGTTAGGCGGTTGGGCGGGGGCGCTTCTCCGAGGCCGGGCGTCGCGTGGATGAGGGCCGCCGTTCCGTCCGGTCGGCATCCGATGTCCGCCGGCGCTCGACTTCGGTTTCCTCCGCGGCCTTGGCGTTGATCGACTGCGTGGCGAGCTCGGTCAATTTCTCGTCCGCCGCCTTCTCTTCCTCGAGCGTTTGCTCGAGCAGCTCGACCTGATCGTTCAGGCCCAACTGCTCTGCCCACGTGCGGACGCTGCCGTAGGCGGCGATTTCATAGTGCTCGACGCGCTGCGCCGCCGAGATGATGCCGGCATCCAGGACTTCCGGTTCGGGATCTTCCTCGATGAGCTCGGCGCCTTCCGACAGCACCCCTTCCATTCCGTGGCATGTCTTGCCCTTGGCGTTCTTGCCCAGGTTCTCGAAGATCTGCTCGAGCCGCGTCACGTGTCCTTCTGTTTCCTGCCGATGCGATTCGAGCGCTTCCTTGAGATCGTCGTTCGATGCGGCTTTGATGATCTTGGGTAGTGCCTTGAGTATCTGGCGCTCCGCGTTGTAAAGATCGCGGAGCTCTTCGACATACAGGTCGGAAAGTGTGTGCGCGGCCATCGGTGCCTCCGGGGAGTGGGTCTCGTCGGTCGGAAGCGGGCGTCAATGCAATGCTCGGTCCGCGTTTCAGGGCGCATGGCGGTTTCTCGCATCGCGCGCATCCTCGGCGGCGGCGTGAGGCCGGTACATGATCACGTGCGCGCGTTCGAGCGTGATGAGCGCGCTACGTGTTCAATGCGCCTCCATTAGGCACACGCGCCGAGGCGCAGCACGTGCTGCGCCGTGACCGTCGATGTTGCGAGCGCATACCGCGTCACGAAGCCGAAGAGAAGCGAGCCCGTGACGTGTACCGATCATTGGTTGCCTCCGCGCGGCGCCGTGGATGACGGGCGGGACGCCAGAAGCTGCGCGATCGACGCGAGCAGCGCGTGCAGGTGCTCGAGCTCGGGCTCGATGACGTTCGAGACGCGCGGATCGACGGTGCCGTAGCCGCGGAGTTGGGCGGACGTGCTGTCCTCGAGTCGTACCATTTCCGCGATCAGAATGGCGCGGATGCTTTGCGCGATGGACCGCGACTGTCCGCGGAGCGCAAGGGCAGCGGCGAGGTGATCGATCCGATCGCGGAGCTGCGTTAGGAGCGGTCGAACCGCGCTCGCGAATCCGGGCGGCAGGTCCGGCGCATACTGCGTGAGGCCGCCGCCCGGGGCGCGATCCGCGCGCGCGGCGAGCTCCTCGATGCTATCGAGTGCCTGCTCGAGGCCGGCGAGCAGCACCTCGAAATGCCGCTGCTGGTGCGCGTTGAGCAGGCGATCTGGCGAGTTCTGGGGCAAGAAAAGACTCCTGCGTGAGCATACCGTAGGAGTCATCAGCCGGACCACCCGGCACTTGGCGGCGAACTCCATCGCCGATCATCGGTTGTGCTGCTCGGGCATCATACCCCGCCGACCGACGACCGTCAACGTCGGCCTCGCCGGCTCGGTTTCGAGGGCGGTCATGGGTGCTTCGGCTCTGCGACCTTGAGCTGCATTGCATCCTCGCGCGACGCCAGCTCGCGCATGATGAGACCGTAGATCCAGTTGCTGACGGTGCGATTTTCGGCGCCGGACACGCGCTCGATACGGAGTTTCTCCGCGGGAGTGACGCGGACCTGGACGACTTTCTTTTTCGGATTGCGTGTCTTGGCCACCGTTCGCTCGCCTATCGCCTGAAGGAATCGTGGCAGGCGAACATACCGGGCGCGTTGGTGTCACGCAGTCATACAATGTCACCTCCCGTCATACACGCTCGAGCGCGTCCGGCGTGGGCGCGGTGCCGGCGGTCGCGACGGTGGTGCTTGCCGGCGGCAGAGCGCATGGGTGCATGCATCGAGGAGGTCGTCGGCGTCGAGGCGCGCGAGGTCGAGCGTCGATGACGCGCCGAGCAGCGTGCGCACCTGGCGGCCGAGGACGCGCGGCTGGACGTCGAGGCGCGCTGCGATCTCGCCTAACGATCGATGCTCGTGCTGCAGCAGCCGAAATGCGGCCAGCGTGCGCGCGATGATGAGCAGCTCGCGGCACGACGCGAATCCCACGCGGCGCATGACGCGCTCGAGGTGGCGCCGCGAGACGGCGGATGCGAGCGCGATGTCTCCGACCGACTGAAAGCGCCGCGGCGACGCGAACAGCGCCTGAATCGCGCGAACGACGCCCGCCGGCAGCTCGGCGAGCTGGCGATGGACGCATGCGAGGAAGCGTTGGGCGAGCGCGTCGATGCTCATGCGCACGGCCAGCGCGCGCAGCGCACCCGGCTGGTCTTCGACGCCGGCGATGACTAACCGCCGGGTGCCGCCGGGGAGCAGCTGGGCGGCGAGGGCGACGCTGGTGGTGGTGAGGGCCGTGTAGAGCAGCACCGGTACCGCGGCGTAGCGCGCGAGGAGCGCGGCGAGCGTATGCGTGCGGTGGTCGAGGCGTCGATCACCGGGATCGAGGACGAGGAGGTCGATGTCGCCGCGCTCGAGCGCGGACGCAATGCTGTCGGACTCATCGATGCTCGAGGCGGCGATGATTGTTTCGTGGGCGCCGAGTGCGGTGCGCAGGCGTCCGAGGAGGAGATCTGGGAGGAGGGCAACGGCGATCACGACGCGAGCCGTGAGCGGTTGGGGCGCGCGGGTGGATGTCTCATCCGTGCACTTTCCGGTCGCGGTCGTGCGCAAACGACGAGGCATGTGAGCGCGAACGTGGCGTCGTCGCTTCACGACGTTGCGCCGCGATTGGAGACCGGCCGGTGGAGCGACGCGGCTCACACCGGGAGGTCCTATGCTTCGTCGTCACACGTTGGTCCTGTTGTTGGTCGCGGCATCGCTTGCCGCCTGTGCATCACCGACGGCGCCGCCGCGGCCGTCGCACGACGAACAGATCACGATCGGGCCGCATCCGGACGTGGCGGTGCGGCGCGTTCCGATCCGGCGTTGACGACGGGGGGCGTGTGCGCGGCACATCGTTAGGCGTCGGCGTTCGGGCCGGCGTTGCGGAGGACGGTTTCGCGCATGCGTGCGAGTGCGCCGGCGATGCCTGCCGTCGCGGGGGTCGGCTCTCGTGCCGGCGGGGCATCGGGTGGTGTGATTTCGTCTTCGAGGGCGCGCAGGGCAGCGGCGGCGTCGCGTGCGAGCGGTGCGAGGCCGGCGCGCGCGGCGATGCCGAGTGCGCGCCGGTATTCATCGCGGGCGCCGGGCGCGTCGCCAAAGACGCGGGCGCCGCCCGCGGCATAATAGTGGAAGTAGCCGGCGAGCCGCGGCGGCAGTCGTTCGGCGACGAGGGCGCGGCGATACTGCTCGAACGCGGGCTGCACGCGGTCACCGGCAGCGAGCTCCATCAGATTGATGAGCGATGTCCAACGGACGTACGAGTCCTGCGTGGTGGCGGAGATGATCAGTTGGGCATCGCGCGCGGCGCTGCGGACGCCGAGCTCCGCGAAGGCGGCAGCGACGTCGGCGAGTGCGCGATCGCGCTCGCGCGGGTCGGGCAGATGCTCGAGGGCTTCGAACGCGAGCCGGGCTGCGAGCTCCACGTTGCCGCGCAGAAACGCGACGTGTGCGCGACCGTGCCTGCTCAACGCAAGCACATCCAGACGGCGCGCGTGCGCGGCTTCGTGTTCCACCGCGGCCAACTGCTCGTCGGCATCGTCGAGATTGCCGCGCTCCGCCATCACCGACGCGCCGTAGCAGCGCGCGCGCAGCGCAGCGGCGTGATCGCCGGCGTCGGCTGCAACCTGCGCGGCCGTCGCAAACGCGTTCTCGGCGAGCAGCCACTCCGCGCGATGCCGATGACACTCGGCGATTCTGATGTACGCTTCGACGTTTGTGTGCGGCGTCGCGTGACGCGGAATGGCCAGGAGCGACGCATATACGTCGAGCGCGAGATCCCACCGCGCGCGCGCTTCGAGCGTCCGGCCGAAAACCAGCAGGCGAGCTTCGACTGCGTCGACATCGTCGCGCTGGCCAACGGCGTCGACCAGCGTGCCGAGCGCCGCGCGCAATTCCTCGTCGTCAACCGCAGCGACCACGGGCGCGATGGTCGCAATACGCAGCGCAAGTTCGCTGTCGGTCACGGCGCCGGGTTGCGCCCACGCGTCGACCACGCGCAACACGAGCAGCGCCGCGGACATGGTGGTCCAATCCGGATCGGCATCCGATGAGAGCGCGGACAATGCGTCGACGAACGCCAAGTGCATTGGCGGCGACGACACTGCGGGCGCGCTCGAGAAATTCGGAGTGTGCACGTGAGCACTCCAGCCGCTGTGTGACATCCCGGAGCGCACGCTGCACAAAGCGAGCGCGACAGGACCATTGATGCAATCATGCCGCATGAGTCCGGTTCGTCAAGATGCGGATTTGCGTCAGGGCTGGCAGCCGTCGCGGACGGTCCATCGGGACAGCCCGGCCCACCACGCATCGGCGCGAACACCTCGCGGCTGGATGCACCGGCGGATGGCGGCGACGCGCTCGAAGTCGTAGAGCCAAATTGCTGGCGCGTCATGAACGAGTGTCCGCCATGCGCGCCGTTCCGCGATGCGTGCGGTTGTCGAGTCGCGCGCAGTGTCCGCTGCGTCGATCAACGAGTCGAATACGGAATCGCTGTACCCGCTGAAGTTGGACGTCTCGGCGGCCGGATTGCTCGGCGTGCCCCAGAGCTGTCGGGCGCTGAACGGGCTGGGGTCCCAGTCAAGGGCGACGAGTGCGGCGTCGAAGCGATGAGCCGAAAGCCGCGCGGCGAGTGTGGCATTGTCTACGGGCTCGACATCCATGTCGGCGCCCACACGTCGCAGTTCGTCCTGCATGAGCACGGCGACGCGCTGGCCTACCGGAGCTGTGGTCGACACGAGCAGCGTGAATCGGAGCGGCGTACCGTCGCGGCGACGAGTGTCCCGGTCGGAAGGCATAGTCCAACCGGCATCGTCCAGCAGAGACATGGCGAGCGGCAGATCGGGTTGGGGAAGCAGCGCCGGCGCACCGCGCAGCAACGCCGCGGGCAGAGGTCCGGTGGCGGCGGTAGCGCTTTCGCCCAACGCGGCGCTGGTGAGGCGCGTGCGATCGATGGCCGCGGTCAGCGCTCGCCTAACGGACGGATCGCCGAGGATGGCGTGCGGCCGGCGGCGCGATCCCGGATCGCGCAGGTTCAGCATCACGAGGCCGCTCGACAGCGACGCCCATCGCACCGGCGACAGCGTGCGCGACCGCGCGACGCCAGCGATCTGCGGGCGCTCGACGTTGGGAAGCACATCGACTTCCCGATCAAGCGCGCGGATCAACGCCGCCGATGGGTCAGGCGCAATCGTGAAAACGAGACGACGGAAGTGCGATCGGCCGCCGCGATACATCGTGTCCGATTCCAGCTCGAGCAGTTGTCCAGGGACCCATCGCGTGAAGCGGAACGGGCCGCTGCCCGTCGGCGCGCGCGCGAACGCGCCGTGGCGCAGCGCAGGACGCGGCAAACCGGCGAGCAGGTGCTCGGGAAGAATCCGCATGTGGTACGTGGCATCAAAGAACTGTTGGGCATGCCGGCGATGGAACCAGAACACCGCGACGTGCTTGTTTCGTACGTGGACGGAGTCGATGTTGGCGAGCAGCGATGCCGCCGGGGATGCGACGGCGGTGTCGGTGTAGAGCGTGAACGTAAAGCGCACGTCGCGGGCGGTGACCGGGAGGCCGTCGTGCCAGCGCGCGTCTGCAGCGATGCGAAAGGCAATCGAGAGGGAATCCTCGGCCCATGTCCAACTTTCGGCGAGCCGCGGCCGGAACGCGCGATCGCCTCTCGTGTCGAGCGTGGAATCGGGTTCGGCGAGGCGCTCCAGAATCTGGTCGGCGACAATGAAGCCCGGCGTTTCGCCGAGCAGGGGCGGCAAGAGCAGCGTCGGCTCCGCCGCCAGCGCGACGACGAGTGTGTGATCGCGCGATGGGTCGTGCGCCTGCGCGCACGAGGCGCCCAACGCAAGCGTCGAGCAGCCGACGACCCGACAGCAGTCACGAGCTCGTTGGACGAACTGCATGGAGAGCCTCCGTCTGCATTCCGTTGGGCGGCAACTTATCGAGGCATGGCGGGCTCGTCCATGCTTCGTTGTACGACGTTGTAGTGCGCTTGCTGGGCAGCCATGGTGGCGGGCCTGCTCCTCGACCGCGCGGATCGCGCCGCGATCCACCGCGCACTTGGCAGGCGGACATCGGTGCGCCTCTGCGAGCGCGCAGATGCCTTGCGCGGGATGCTCTCGGCCGCCGACGTGCAGTTGGTGGTCACCGAGCTGCGCGATGCGGTTGGTGCTTCGGTGATTCCTGTGCTCACCGATGCATCGTCGCGCGGGGAGCTGCCGGCCATCGTCGTCCGCGAGTCGCTCGCCGACGCGGCGGCGGGTGATGTCGTGCGTCTGGCGGGAGCCCGCGTTCCGGCGCGCCTGAGCCTGCGCGGCGTGGCGCCCATCGCGGACGCACTGGTGGCGGCGTTAGGCAAGCAGCCCGAAGCCGGCTCGGATCTGGCCATCCTCGAGCGAGTCGGGCCGTTGGTACCGTTCCGCACGCGCGCATTTCTGCTGGTGTGTGCGGCGTCGCCATCGCCGCGCCTGCATGTCGAGCGAGCATCGATGCTGCTCGGCGTGGCGCGTCGCACCCTCGAGAATCGCCTCGCAGCGGCGGGAATGCCGCCTGCGCATCGCATTGTGGGGTGGTGCGTGGCGTTGCACGCGGCGTGGCGCCTCGATGTGCTCGGGCATCGGCCCAAGCGTGTCGCGGCGGATCTCGGGTTTTCGTCGAGCGCGGCGATCGCGAATCTGCTTGCGCGCTACTGCGGATGTTCGCCGACGTCGCTGCGCGTTCATGGTGGATTTCAGGTCCAGCTCGAGCGGTTCGCGGCGCTTGTCCAACCACATTCGCGCGCCACGTAACGTTTTCACGCATGTCGTGAAAAGTTCGCGCATTCGCTGGCTGTCGGCGATACAGGGTCGAGCGCAGCTTGCTCACGCGCCAACGAGGAAGGCCGAGATGTGGTATCGCCGCAAGCAACGAAATAGCGCTACCCAGGTTCACACCTCGCGATTCGCGCGATGTCCGCAGGTGCGAGCAACCACGCGCGGCGACGAAACCGTTCTGCTCGACGTAGCGCACGGCCGTTACTACACCCTCAACGAAGTCGGGAGCCGCATTTGGGCGCTGGTGTGTGAAGGCGTGCCATTCGTCGAGATTGTGAACCGGGTGTGCGCCGAATACGACGTGTCGCGCGAGCGGGGCGAACGGGACGCTGAGCTCCTCATCCGACAAATGCTGGGCGAGTCGCTGCTTCGATGCGACCGATGATGCGGCCGATGTTGCAGCCTGCCGGCGCCGGGCCCGCGAATTTCTGGCGCGACATCGTCTCGCTCCTCTGGCGCGAACGCAGCTTGGTGGCGCGGGGGATCGGTCTCGTCTCGCTCAATCGAGCCGCGGCGCTGGCGATGCCCGTGGCGGCGAAGGTGGCCATCGACGACGTGATCGGCGCCCACCGGTCCGGCGTCATCGTTCCGTTAGGCGGGCTCGTGTTGGCGGCGGTCGTCGTGGAAGCCAGCACCGCCTCTCGAACGACGACGCTCGCGGGGGAAGGCGCGCAGCGCATCGTCACGCGCGTGCGCGACGAGCTCCATGCGCACGTGATCCGGCTCCCGGTGCGCTACTTCGATGCTGCGCCCGCGGGCGAGCTATCGTCGCGGATCCTGGACGACACCGATCGGCTTCGTGGACTGATCGGGCCCATCGTCGTGTCGCTGAGCGGAGCGGTCATCATGGCCGTCGTCGCGTTCGTGATCATTGCCTGGGTGGCGTGGCCGATCGCCCTCGGGTTAGGCATACTCTTCTCCGTTGCCGTGATGCGTGTCGCACGCGCGTATGCCGGCGTCTCGGCGGCGCACGCCGCCGTCTGCGAGCGACAGGCCGCGGTCGGTGCGCGGCTGACGGAGTCGGTGGTTGGCATTCGCGCCATCAAGAGCCGCGGTAGCGAGCAATGGCAGTGCGACGCGTTCGCGCGGCGATCGCGTGCGCTGAGCGAGGCTGTCGTCGACGCCGTTCGACGCAGCGCGAGACTCACGGCGGGTGTGACGGCGGGGAGCGGAGCCGTGGCGCTACTGCTGCTGGTGGGCGGCGCCACGGCCATCGCATCCGGCGCCATGACGTTAGGCGACCTGGCGATGATCGCCTATCTCACCGGACTGCTCACCACGCCGCTCGTGCAAGCGGCGGCGATGAGCAGCGAGATCGGGCAGGCCAGCGCGGCACTGGCGCGCATTCGCGAGCTCCGCGCGATGCCTAACGAATACGCCGAGGATCGCGGCACGTCGCCCGTACATCAGGTACTGGGCGCCGTCGAGCTGGAGCACGTGAGCTACGGATATCACGCGGGCGCGTACGCGCTGCGCGACGTGAGCTTCTTCGCGGCGCCGGGCACGACCGTCGCACTCGTGGGTGCGAGCGGTGCGGGCAAGAGCACGGTGTGCCGACTGCTCCTGGCGTTCGACCGTCCGACGGAGGGCCGCGTGCTGATCGACGGGCGTGATCTGGCTTGCCTCGAGCGTCGAGGCTATCGCGCGTTCGTCGGCGCGGTGTTGCAGGATGACGTGCTCTTCTCGGGCACCATCGCGGACGTCATTCGGTGCGGGCGGCATGGCGTGGCCATGGCCGATGTAAGAATCGCCGCCCGCCTCGCCGGTTGCGATGCGTTCATCGCGGCGATGCCTAACGGATATGCGACGATGGTGGGCGAGCGCGGCGTCGGGCTGTCCGGCGGGCAGCGGCAGCGGCTCACGATCGCCCGCGCACTGATCGGTGCGCCATCGATCATCGTGCTGGACGAGGCCATGTCGAGTCTCGATGCCGAAAGTGAGGCCGCAGTGCAGGAGGGTCTGGACGTGCTGCGGCGAGGCCGCACGACGTTCGTTGTTGCGCATCGGCTGTCGACAGTCGAGAGCGCGGATCAAATCATCGTGCTCGACCACGGCCGCGTGGTGGAGCACGGTTGTCACGATGAACTGATCGCGAGGCGCGGGGTCTATCGGCGGCTCTACGAGCGGCAGTGGCGTGGCGAGCGCAGCGCGCGGCCGTCGCGCGGCCCGCTGTGCGCGCAACACGCACCGCGGATGCTGGAGGAGGGTCTATGACCGGATCGTCGAACGTCCGCGTGTCGCGGCTCGACGTGTCGCGCAGGGCGCCAGGGTTGTGTCAGAGCTTGATGGTTCTGTCGTGCGTGCGCCTTTCCCTCCGGTTCCTGGGTCTCGGCCGCACAGTGAAGGTCGTTCGGTGGCTGGATCGCCGTTGCGCCGTGCGTGCGCAACGCGACATGGCCACCGCGCGCAGCGTGGAGGAGTCAGTCGCGAAGGCAGCCGCGCTCTTTCCCGGTCGCGCGCTGTGCCTCGAACAGTCGGTCACGCTCTACGCCTTGCTGCGCCGATCGTCGGTGCCGGCGCGCCTGCGGTTAGGCGCACAGGCGTATCCCTTCGGGGCGCACGCATGGGTCGAGACCAATGGCGAGCCCCTCAACGACATCGCCGAGCACGTCGCGTTCTACGTGCCGCTCGAGGATCTCCTGCCGTGAAGTTCTTCGCGTGTTTCGTGCATTCGCGCGGCGAGCGCGTGCCGGCGACGGAAACGACCGGCGTCGAGCGCTATTGCAGCGCGCGCAACGTCACGCTCGACCGGCTCGAGTGCGGCGCCGTGACTGTCCTGTTCTCGCGCGAGGGCCAGCCCGGCGTGCTCGATGTTGCGGCGTTTGGTTCGCTGATTGCCGCCGGATGGATGCGTCTCGAGAACCGCGATGCGCTGTGTGGCCGGTATGGCCTAACGGACGAGCCGGTGAGCGACGTGGCGCTGGCGATGCGCCACTATCGTCGCTTCGGCGAGCGAGCGATCGCCGATTTGCTCGGCGACTTCGGGCTGGTGATCGCAGACGCGCGCTCGGGAACTGCGCTCGCGGCGCGCGACGCGTTTGGCGTTCGGACGCTGTACAGCGCACAGCGCGGGGACGTGACGGTGTTTGCGACGCGGGCGGAGGCCATCGCGACGGGCGACGCCTACGACTCCGACTATCTGATCGAGTTCGCGGCGGGGGTGGAGTCGGAGGCCGGCCGCACGGCGTACGCGGGTGTCCGGTCTGTGCCGCCCGCGAGCATGGCGGTGGTGCGCGGAGGGTCGATCGAGGTGCGCACGTATTGGTCGCCGACGGAGTTCGAGCCGAAGTCTGTGCGCGACGAGGGGGCTGCGGTCGAGGAGTTTCGATCGCTGCTGTTCGATGCGGTGCGGCTGTGCCTAACTGGGGACGCTGGCACCTGGTCGGAGCTTTCGGGTGGTCTCGACTCATCGTCGATCGTCTCGATCGCTCAGACGTTGGAGCGTCGTGGAGATGTCGCGACTGGCGTGGGCGGGACACTGACGTATGTCGACTCGGTTGGCGCCGGCTCGGACGAGCGGATCTACTCCGACAGCGTGGTCCAGACGTACGGCATTCGCAATGAGCTGCTCGTCGACTACGTGCCGTTGCAGGCCGCGTCCCGGCAGGTGCCGAACTCTGACTTGCCCTCGTCCCGTTGTCTGTTGGCCGCCCGCGATATCGCGACCTGTGTGCTGCTCGATGGCGCCGGTGCGCGCGTGCTGCTCTCAGGAGTCGGATCGGACCACTACCTGGTGGGCAGCATGTTCTTCTTTGCTGACTGGATCGCGACCGGGCAGTTGCAGCGGGCGCTACACGAGATGCTTCGTTGGGCAGCGTTGGGGCGGGTGTCGTTCTGGAAGCTCGCATACTTGAACGCGGTGCTGCCACTCGTGCCGAGCGCCTTTCGCTTGCGCAGGGCGCGCGGCGTGGAGGCGCCACAGTGGATCCCGGCGGCTGAGCGGCAGCGTCTCCGCCTAACCGAGCGATCTGTCGTGGCCCAAAGTTACGCCGGGAGGCGCGGCGCACAGTACGCGCACGAGCTCGCGTTTTCGACCTCGGCCATTTCGGCGGCGATCGACCACGGGATCGTGCCCGATGCGGTCGACGTCCGATACCCGTTCTGCCATCGGCCGCTCGTGGAATTCGCGCTTGCGCTGCCGGCCGAAGTGAGCCGACGGCCTAACGAGCGGAAATGGATCCTGCGCGAGGCCATGCGCGGGTGTCTTCCCGAAATCATTCGCGGGCGGCGGTGGAAGGGCGCGTTCGACGGGCGCATTGCGTGGTCGCTCGTGCACGAGCGCCATCGGTTCGATGCGCTGCTCGAGCACTCGGTGCTCGCCGAGCTGGGTTGTATCGAGATCGCGCCGCTGCGCGCGGCGATCGAGAAAGCGGCGACAGTGGACGGAGAAATCGAGCGCGGCCAGGTGCTCAACGCGTTGGCGCTCGACTTGTGGCTTCGGATGCGGACCGGCAGGTGGGGTCGGGCGCAGTAGGTGTAGGACCGGCCGTCGAGCGCTCGCCGGCCGGGTGGAGGAGGATCACACGTCTCGACACAAGGAGGGATCAATGCAACGCAAGCCAAGATCGTACCAGGCGCCGTCGCTCGAGGAGAAGGGCGACGCGGTGTCTGCAACGCGCATGAAGGTGTTCGGCACGCTGGAGCCGAACGGCGTCAAGCCCAAGGACACGGCAGGCGAGACCAGTTTCGGTCTCTAGCGGCACGGTAATTCAGGCCGCTCGACGCCATCAGTGCGGCCTGCATCCGACGTGTGGTGCAATTCATCTCATCACTTTCACTGGAGGGTCATATGCGGAAAGAAGAGCGGACTTACGAGGCGCCGCGGCTGATCGAGCGTGGCGATGCCGTGCTTGCAACGCGCGTCAGGAGCCATTTCCCGCTCGAGCCTTCGGGCGCGCCGCTGCAGGGCATTGCGGGAGACGTGGGGTTCGGGCTCTAGCGGCCCGAGCGCGCGGCCGGTCCGATGACCGGTGCGCGTGGTCGGTGTCGTGATGCACGACGGGCGTGTGCCGGCCGGCACACGCCCACGCGCCTAACGAATCGAGTCGGGCGTGGCGTGACTCGACGAGTCACTCAGATAGGTTCCGAACCATCGCACCAGGCGATTCAGGTAGTCGGTGACGTTGGCGCGGCTGTATGCCATTGGGCCATGGCTTTCGCCGACATAGCGCACATATTCGACGCGCTTGCCTAACTGGCGGAGCGCTGCGTAGGTCTCGTCCGCAAGGAACGATGGCACTCCAGGGTCCGCGGTCCCGTTGACCATCAGAATCGGCGTCGCCACGCGATCGAGATAGAAGTAGGCCGAGTTCTCGATGTATCGGTCTCGCCGCTGCCACACTGTCGCGCCCATCTTGCCTTGTCCGGAATCCGCCCAAGCCCAGCCTAGCTCGGTTCCTGTCATTCCAATGATGCTCGACGCACCCGAGCCGCACTCCGCCGCTTTGAAGCGCGTCGTTTGCACGATGAGCATGAGTGTCGAGAAGCAGCCATAGCTGAGTCCCATGATCCCGAGTCGCGCCGGGTCGGCGACGCCGAGCTCTATCGCGCGATTGACGCCCGGCAGTACCGTCTTTGCGAGATCCAGCATGGGCGTGCCGATGTGCTGCGGCGCATCGGGAACAAGCACTGCGTAGCCGCGGGTCGCCAGGATCTGGATGTAGTCGACAAATATCGGAATCACGCCGAAGTTGTTCGCGAACATTGACCAGGTTTCGCCGCCGTATTGCCACGAGATCAGCGGATAGCGCTTGCCGGCTTTGTAACCCGCGGGTAGAAGCAGCGCGCCGCGCAACGAGTCACCATCATCGCTGCGCCAGTAGATGAGACGCCGCTCTCCGAACACGTAGTCATCGAGCTGCGGATTGATGTGCGTGAGGCGCCGCCGCGCGAGGAACTTCGGCTCCGCGACCCACAGGTCGCCCGGATGCGCCGCGCTCTCGCGCTGGTAGACGAACACGTCGGCCGCGGCCGCCATGCCCAACGCTGTGCGGCTTGCAACGGGCAGCCATTCGTCGTCCTCGTAGGCGAGCTCGCTGACACCGGTGCGTACATCGATGCGCGCGACCCCCACTTTCAAGGTTCGTTCATCGAGCGTTCGCACGAATAGCGTGTCGCCGGCGTTAGACGGCCACGGTCGGGCAAAGGGTCCGGTCGTGATGATGGCGACTGCTGCGCGTCCCGGTACGCGACCGACGGGTTCAAGTCCACCTCGTTGGGCGTCGACGCGCCAGAGCGCGCCTCCGCCTACCAGGAACAGGGTTGAACCGTTAGCACTCCACACGGGCGCGTGGAAGCTGGTGCCGAGATCGACGTGCGCGCCCGGCGTCAGGTCGCGAACCGAGTCGTTCAGCACGCTGGCGACGTAGCAGTCACCGGGTGGCAACGGTCGATCGGGAAGGTTCTCCAGGCCGTAGCTGTGGGGCTTGGTGGTGAACGCGATGTGCAGACCATCCGGCGACCAGCTGATTGTCGGCCCCCAGAAATTCGGAACGCGGTGCGCGATGATCCGTGTCGCACCGGTTTTCAGATCTGTGACGCCGATGTCGT
The DNA here is from genome assembly GCA_036273715.1 of Gemmatimonadaceae bacterium. Lineage (NCBI taxonomy): Bacteria > Pseudomonadati > Gemmatimonadota > Gemmatimonadia > Gemmatimonadales > Gemmatimonadaceae > Gemmatimonadaceae bacterium. The sequence continues at coordinate 68,575 of DASUHB010000074.1, read as the reverse complement.
ACACCCAGGTGATCTCGGGCGTGACCACCACCCCACTGAGTATCGTATAGGCGACCCGCTCGCCGGTCGGCGACACCGAGTATTCCATAATTTGCGATCGCCGGACGAGGCGCCGCACGGTGCCGTCCGAGATTCGCACGAGCGCAAGGTCCGCGATGGCTGCCGGGTTCGAGCCGCTATCGACACGCGCCGTGTCGGAGCGACCGATATTCGCCGTCCGCACCTCCGCCGTCGGGGTGCTATCGTTAGGCAGCGCGAGGGCGGCCTTCGCAGCGCTGTCTCCGGCAGGCCCGATCGTGTCGCCTTCCGGAAGGACCTTCACGATCAGTGCCGCCCCATCGGGCGTCCACTCGGGCGATTCAAACATCACCCACGCCCGCGGAATCACGGAGGAGACGCGGCGTACCGTTGCCGTTGCGCGGTCCCACACCCAGAGGCGCGCCATTCCGTCACGGTCACTGTAGAAAGCGAGCTGAGATCCATCCGGTGACCACACGCCATCCCAGCTATTCCCGGTGTGCCCGGTGAGATCTCGCGTGGCGCCCGTTTTCGTGTCGGCGATCCACAGCTCGGCGCCTTCGGCGTCGCGCGACGCGCCAGTCGAGAGAAAGTTAGGCGCCTTCTCACTGTGACTTCGCCGCTTTCGCGGATCCACGATGGTGTACGCGACCCAGCGTCCGTCGGGCGACACCGAGATTGGCGCGTAGATCCCGAACGTGCGCGTGGCCAGCGCGTCCTCGATGGACAAGGGCTTGACCTGTTGCGCGCGGGACGCGGAAGCCATCGCGGTTAGGCAAAGGATCGCCGCCGCGGACAGTCGATGCATGTGCATGCCGGAGTTACTCCAATATTGTGAAACGGGCGATCGACCAACCTAACGTTGGCCAGCCGCGCCGGTGCTGCGGGCGAGGATGCGAAACGCGGGCTCGAAGTAGCCGTCGGGCTCGTCGGGCACGCCGCCATCGAAGCGGAATCGCAACACGCGTGGCGGCGTCGTGGCGCCGGGATGCAACATGCGATCGGCGCCGGCGGCGAACACCCACGTCGCACCCAGGCCGCCGCCGCCACTGTCGGCATTCGCGACCCGAAGGTTCGCGAGGCCCATTGCGTTAGACCAGTCGGCCTTCAGACGGTCGACGACAACCTCGATCGGCCCATGCACGGTGAGGCCCGTCGCATTCTTCACCCGCATCGTGACCTCGAGCGTGCCGCGTGTGAAGTCGATCGCCGGGTGGCTCATGACGAAGCTGAGTTCCTGCGTGACATCCACACGCCCCGACGGCACGGGCGTGGCCGCCGAGCCGGCCATCTTCCGCTCGTTCTTGTTCCGTACCGCCGCCACGATCGCCGAGTCGACCGCGAACGCGGTGTGCCAGAGCTGAAGCGTTCCCGTCGCGCCGTTGATCCACGCGGCGTGGAATACGCCATCGGCATCGGCAACGAGTCCCTGGGTGTCGCCGCCGTTCGGAAACCGCACCGGGATCAACGCGGTCACCCCGAACCCTGGACGCGGCCGGTCCGGTTCGGTCCAGTGATCGTACTCATACCAGGTGCTGAGCACCCAGTTGCCCGGAGTGTTGACGCACGTCGGCGCAGTGCTCAATCTCGCGTTAGGCAGGAACGATGCGCCGCCATCAACGGAGATTGCGCCGTAGAGACGCCAACAGCGGTTTCGCGGATCGTCGCGCCGGTCGTTCCAGATCACGCCAACGATCCCGTCTCTGGTGACGGCGAGCGCGGCGTTGCCTGGATCGTGGCCGGAGGTGTCATCGCTGACGACTGTGGTATTCCACGTTTTCCCGGCGTCGCTCGAGTAGGCGAGCCGCACGACGTAGGCACGGCGAGCGATGTCCCAGTCCGTCCACACCAGATAGAGTCGGCCGCGAAACGTGCCTCGCGATTGATCGAGCGCCACGCGTGGCGCGCCGAGCGCCTGGCTATTTGCATAGTTCACCACCCAATGCGCGCGAGGGCCCTCGCGCATCGCGAAAAACGATCGCCCGCCGTCGTCCGAGACGAGGACTCGGAACGCGTTGGTCATCACCGAATCTTTCTTGAATCGCGGTATCGAGTCACGCATGTCGAGCCGACTGTTGAACGGCATGACCAGCACACCGTCGGGCGTGACCACCATGTCGGTTAGGACGCCTCGGATCGGCGCGCTTGGGTCGGGCCCGCCCAGATCACGCGTGATGATCGCCGGATAACTGAAGCTCCGGCCGTCATCGGTCGAGTGGCTGAGCAGGAGGCCGTTGTCGATACCGGCTATGTAGATGGTTCCATCGAGATCCGTACCCGTCGTATCGAACGCCATGAACGGACGGTCGCGGTAATTCATCACTTGCGGGCGCTCCCACGTGCGTCCACCGTCAGTCGACCGGCTGACAGCAGTCACGGAGCGGCCGGCCTGTTGCGTGCCGACACCGAACAGTGCCGTTCCGTCGCGCATGATATAGACGAGCGGATCGCCGCCTAACGAAAGCATGCTGTCCCGCGGAGCGATCCGTGATTCTGTCCAGTGGCGGCCGGCATCGAACGTCGCGTACACAGCCGCCCCCAGGCGGCCATCGGCGAGCCCGAGCATCGAGGCGGCGATCATATGTCGTGAATCGCGCGGGTCGACAGCGAGAAAGCTTTCGATGTGCGGCCGGCGGGGATGCGCTACAGAGATCTGCTCCGACTGCACGACCCGAATCGCCGGGCCTCCCTGGCCGAAAACTCCACCGGCCATGACGCACGCGCACTGCATCGTGATGATGACACTCACTCGCATATACGCCAGATCCTCAGTTAGGCGAGCTCGCACGGACGCCTCTCCTATCGATGCAAACGGCATCGGCTCAGTAGTGCAGCCGGAGGCCGACCATCGAGATGCGGCCCTGGATCGGCGTCAGATTGGACTGCTCGCTGGGATTGACGTTGGCCACGTTCTCGATGCTCACGAACGCCGCCGCGCTGCTCGACAGCGCGTGCGACACGCCGATGTTGAGCTTCGTGAATGCCGGATATTCGGTCCAATAGTCGCGAAGCGTGCTGCGGCTCGGATCGGTGAAGAACGCCCGATCGTCGTAGTTCGTGCGCGTGCCGACGTAGACGACGCCTAACGTGAGCGTCGTGTTCGCCAGCGCCGACCAGGCGAGGCTTGCGCCCGCCGTGTTGCGGGGAATGCCGAGCACTTGATCACCGGGTTGCAAGTCGCCGGTGTACGCAGGCCCGAGGGCTTTCACGACACTCGTCGCGTGCGCGAATTGCGCCGTGGCGGTGACACGTCCCAGGTGGAGTCCAGCCTCGAGCTCGAGCCCGCGATTCGCGACGCGGCCGACATTCTCGTACTGGCGAACCTGCGGGTCCTGGTTTCCATCGAGCAGCACGAACTGGATGAGGTCGGTCGCAGTCTGATTGTAGTACGTCGCGCTCAGCGTGGCTCGACCTAACGCTACGTCGACGCCGCCATCCAAGCCGCGTTGGCGTTCCGGACCGAGTGACTCGTTCGCCAGCGTCTCGACGAACGCGTTCTTGGCGTAGTCCTTCTCCAACGGGCTGGGCGCGCGGATCGCCTGCCCGTAGGACGCACGCAGCTTGACCGTCGTTCCGCCCAGCGTCCGTGCCCATGAGGCACCGAACCGCGGCGACACGGGGGTACCGAGTCGCCTGCCAAAGTCATTGTTGTGTTCGGCGCGCACTCCGACCGTGAAGAAAAGTTGGTCGGCAACGTTCAGTTGGGCCTGGCCGAACACGCCGGTGTTCGTCGTGATGCTGCGCGTCGCGTCAATGGGCGCCGTCGAGTCGGTCACGATCTCACCCGAGTTGGTGAGGGCCCCGCTCGAGCTGAACTGATTGATCGTGTACTGGTAGTAATCGATGCCCGCCGTCACCGCGCCCGTGAGCGAGGCCGAAATCGGCACGCTCAGCGACGTGTTGTATCCGACCGACATCTTTCGCAGCTCCCCGACGTAGATGAACATCAGGCTGTCATCCGGCGTGGTGAACCGGGGGCGCGAGTTGTGATCGTCGAACGACAGGCCATCCACGCCCAACGTCAACGTGTGCCGCCACCGCGGCGCGGCATCGAACGTTAGGCGCGCGCCCAACGTCGACTGGCGGTACTCCTGCGGTTCCACCGTCGGCAACGGGCTCGAGAAGCCGGCCGCGACGAGAAACGGCGACGCAGCTGTCGCTTCCTGTGTATTCACGAATCGGCCGGACAGGTCCAGCGACAACTTGTCTTGCGCGATGTGGACAGCGCCGAACGCACTCGGCGTGGAGAGATAGTAGTAGGGGACCCAGTCGCCCGTGTGCGTGAAGGACCCACCAATCGTGTAGCTGGCCGACGGCGTCCCGCCGTTGACCGTCGCCGAGTACGCCTGACGCAGCGTGCCGCCGCTTTTGTACGGGCTCTGCACGTCGCCTAACGATACGTCCAGATTCAGCTCGGGCCGGTCGAGCGCCGCGTTGCCGTGCTTCGTGAAGATCTGCATCACGCCGCCGATCGCGTCCGAGCCATACAGCGTGGCCGCCTGCGGGCCGCGAATGATCTCGATCCGGTCGACGCTCGCCGGGTCGATCATCGAAAAGTCGTCGGACGCGACTTCGATGCCGTCGACGTACACCTTGATCGGCGATCCAGTGGCCAGCGAGCTCGCGCCGCGCACGCTGATCTGGTCCTGCTCGGCATTCGGTCCGTTGTCGAACGCGAGCGCGGTCGGCACGTACATGCGGATCGCCTGATCGAGATGCCGGAATCCTTGTTGCTCGATCTGGCTTCCTTCCACGACCGTCACCGGCGTCGGGATGGCCTTCACTTCGGTCGGGAGGATCGTGCCCGTCACGATCACCTTATCGAGGGTGCTCGTGGACGGCTGCAAGCGAATCGAGAGCGCCGTGTCCTGGCCGTCGGCGAGCGCGATCGTTTGGACTAACGGGACGTAGCCGATTCGTCGCACGACGAGCTCGTGCGTGCCGCTCTCGACATCCGAGAGCACGAAGCGTCCGTCTTCGCCGGTGAGCGTCGCGTGCGTCGTGTTGCGCACGGCGACGCTCGCCTGTGGGACGCCGCGGCCGTCTGCCGCATCCACGACCCGGCCGGACAGGCGGGCCGCGTGTGCCGCGGCGTCGGGCGCGCGGTCGAGCACGATCCGATCGTGCCCCGAGATGCGTGCGATGATGTGCGTTCCGCGCAGGGCTGCCTCGAGCGCCGTGGCGAGATCGGCATCGTGCACATCGATCGACGTCCGCTGGTCGACGTCCACGACATCGTGGCTGTACATCAACGTGCGGCCCGTCTGCCGGGCGATGGCGGCGAGGATGTCGCCTAACTTCGCCTCGTGGGCAACGAGCGTCACTCTGGCGCCGGCGCCGGCCGAATCCTGGAACCCCAGGAGGTCGATGGCGGCGTCGGGCGCGAAGCGCGCGGCCGGCGCACGCGAGGTGCCCTGCGCGAACAGCGGCGTATGCGCGCCGATGATCGGGACGACGCACGCGGCGCGCAGGATGGTACGGCAGACGGCGTAGACGCGCATGGATGTGCCTCCGGCCCGGGGGGCGGGCCCGTTGACGGTGGATCGAATTGTCGGACGGAGATCGCCGGGTTATTGCCTAACGATTGTGCGGCAGCGGGAAGAACCTGATGGTTCGCCCTCGTCGCTCGACGCGAACGTGCATGGGCACGGCGAGTGCGCGGACGATGGAGTCGAGCGGTTCATCGCCGAAGGTGCCGGTGAACCGCCGGCGCGCGATCGCCGTGTCCGCGAGCGTGACGTCGGCGTCGTACCAACGCGACAGCTCTGCGGCCACCTCTCCCAACGGTGTGTCATCGAAGACGAGCGCCCCGTGCATCCAGCCGAGGTACCGTTGGGCATCCACGGCGGTCACGTCGGCCCGCCCAACGCTGTCGACCCGCAGCATGTGGCCGGCGCTCATCGTGATGCCGGCCACCGCGACGCGTCCCGCCGCGACGACGACCTCGAGCCGCGTGTCCTCGCGGTACTGTCGTACGAGAAACGTCGTCCCTATGTCGCGGACGACGCCGGTCCGCGTGCGCACTTCGAACGGATGGGCGTCGTCGTGCCGGACATCGAAGTAGGCCTCTCCGTCGAGCGTCACCGTGCGGACGCCGGCGGTGAATGTCGCTGGGTACGTGATCCGGCTGTCCGCGGCGAGTTGCACGCGCGTGCCGTCGGTGAGCACGATCACCGCCCGCTGGCCACGCCCTGTCGTGACGCTGCGCATCGCCACGGCCGGCGCCGGCTGCGACAACAGCCGCGCCAGCGGACGCCACGACATGCGAACGCCTAACGCAATCAGCACGCCGGCCGCGAGCGCCCACGCCGCCGTTCTCCGGCCGGCGCCGCCCGCCAGACGACCCGCGCGTTCGCCCCGCACCTGAACGATCCGCTCGCGGTGCCGCACCGACCGGAGGAGCCGCGGCCACGCGGCACGCGCATCAAATTCCCCGATCCATGCTCCTGGCTCGTCGAGCAGCCGCCGGACGGCCTCGATCACGCCGCGCCGCCCGTCATCCTCGGCCACCCACCGCGCGACACGCTCGCGCTCGCTCGCGTCGCACTCGCCCAACACGAAGCGGCGCAGCAGATCGATGTCCATGGTGCGCCCAGTGAAATGCGGAAACGTCAGAGACTCACGCCTGCATAGGATCATGCCCCGTATGACGGACGAGGGGCGCATGAACCCTGTATGCGGCGCGAGCCGTCAGTCGCCGAGCAGGTCGGGCGCAAGCGACGCGCGCAACGCGTCCAACGCGCGCGTCATATGCATCTCCACCGTCTTGACCGCGATGCCTAACGACGCCGCGATCTCGAGGTTCGTCAGCTGCCGCTGCCACCGCAGGAGAAAAACCTGGCGCGGCCGCGGCGGCAGCTCGTCCACCGCCCGCTGCATCGCCGCCGCCACCTCGGCCGCCGCCAGCCGGCGCTCCGCCTCGGTCGATGACGCGGGACCCGTCGCCCGCATCTCGCGGCTCGTCGCGTCGAGTGATCTGCGCTCAACCAGCTCTCGGCGCAGATGGTCGATGGCCAGATTGCGCGTCGCACTGAAGAGATACGCGCGCACGTTCCCGCGCACTTCCCAGCGCGCCCGCTGCGTCCAGATGCGGAGAAAAACGTCGCTCACCAGCTCTTCGGCGATCGCGCGCGACCGCACGAACCGGTACGCGTAGCGGCAGAGCACCTCGTAGTGCGCGCAGAACAGCGCCCGGAACGCGCTCGCACTGCCGTCACGGACGGCCGCGACGATCGCACGATCTTCGCTGCCGGTGGTTGGATCGCCGCCGATTGGCTCGAGGGATGGCGTCATCACGATCTCCCGGCTGCCGGCCCGGACGAAAAGCGAACCATCGTCCGCGTCGCCGGAGCGGCACACGCTTCAGCCCATGTGCGCGAAATGGACAGTGTATGACGACGTATGACATGGCGCAAGGCGGCATACTTCGGGGACCGATTCGTGTCGCGCCCAATCCTTGCGGAGCGCGAACACGCTGCTCCATTCCACTATGTATTCATTGTCAGCGCGCCGCTCTGCGGGGTCTTCGCGGCCGGCGGGCAACCTTACGGGAGGACCCATGGCGTCCCATACGCAATGCACCCACCTTGGTCAGATCCGCGACGTCGAGCCACGAACGCCGCAGGGCTGCGAAGAATGTCTCGCCACCAATGGATGGTGGGTGCATCTTCGACTCTGTCTCGAGTGCGGCCACGTGGGCTGCTGCGACGATTCGCCAAGCAAGCACGCGACCAAGCACTACCACCAGACGCACCATCCGATCATCCGGAGCTTCGAACCGGGTGAGGACTGGGGCTGGTGCTACGTTGACCAGCTCGAGTTGACGCCGGAGGAGCTGCACCGTTGAGCACCCGGCGCCGTCGCGACGCGCCGCGCGCCTAACGCAACGCGAACATCCGAGGAGGAACCACCATGGCCGACGCGGGATCGTCCGACGCGTACGAGGAGCGTGAAGAAGCCCTCGATCCGCACCGCCGCGAAGAACGTCGTCGCGTGCGACAGGAAACCATCGCGCACCTGGAGTCGCGCGGGGTGCACATCACCGGCTCCGAGAGCGATACCGAGATCGGCGATCTCGAGGACGCCGTCGAGCGCTTCGAGCAGGAAGTCGATGCCCACGGCGGCGATCTCTTCGTGGACACTGGAGCGGCCCGCGAGCCCGACGACCCGCTCTTCGTGCTGCCCAAGCGGCGCGGACACGAGCCGATCGCAGAATACCTCGGCCGGATCGACGAGGCGACGATGCGCGTTCAGCGCCGCGGCCGCGACGAAGGAGGAAGCGCCGGCCGGCATCGTTAGGCGCGCGTGACCCATCTGCTCACGATCACGCGGCGTCCGCCGCCGCCGGACGCGCCGCCGGTGGAAACGTTCCCATTCTCGGTGCCGGCCATCCGGACGCTGCCGGTGCTTGACCTGTCGGCGCCGGTCACGTTTTTCGTGGGCGAAAACGGCTCGGGCAAGTCCACGCTGCTCGAGGGCATTGCGAGCGCGGCCTCGATTCCTTCCGTGGGCAGCGAGGACATCGAACGCGATGTATCGCTCGCCGCCCAACGACGGCTCGCACGGGCGTTGCGCCTGTCGTGGGCGCACCGCACGTCGCGCGGGTTTTTCTTGCGCGCCGAGGACTTCTTCGGCTACACCAAACGATTGTCGCGCGAACGGTCCGAGCTCCTCGCCCGACTCCAGGACATCGAAACCGAGTATGCGGAGCGCTCGGCGTACGCACGAGGCCTGGCCGAGATGCCGGTGCGAACGTCGCTCGCCGAAATGGAAAAGCGCTACGGCGTCGACCTCGATGCGAACTCGCACGGCCAGAGCTTCCTCAAGCTCTTTCAGGCGCGGTTCGTTCCGGCGGGACTTTATCTTCTGGACGAGCCGGAAGCAGCGCTCTCACCGCAGAGCCAGCTCGCGTTGCTCGCGATGATGTTCGACATGGTGCGGCAGGACGGACAGTTCATCGTCGCGACGCATTCGCCGATCGTGCTCGCGTATCCCGGTGCGCGGATCTACAGCTTCGATGTGAATCCGGTGACGGCAATTCCGTACGAGCAGCTCGAGCACGTCGCGCTCACGCGCGAGTTTCTCGCCAGCCCGGAGCGTTTTCTCCGGCATCTCGAGTGAGCGGCGGATTCACGAGCACGTGCGGCACGTTCGGCGCAACGCCATCGATGCGTTGGGCGCTCAAGAGGTCGCTGCGCCCGTTCCACGTCTCCGCGCCGTGCGGCTCGCGACGCGTATCCCAGTAGATCTCGAGGCCGTTGCCGTCGGGATCGGCGAAGTACATTGCCCAACTAATGCCGTGATCGACGGCTGCGACGGGAATGCCGGCCGCATCGAGCGTGTGGTATGCCGCGGCGAAGCTCTCGCGATCCGGCACTTCGAACGCCAGATGAAACAATCCGACGGCGTGGCGCGGTGTGCCGGGCGCTGCCGTGCCCAGCGCCTGCAGCGCGAGGTCGTGATGCAGCGCGCCGCCGGAGAGAAACGCGAATTGGCTGCCGACGCGCTCCGTAAGGCGGAGTCCGAGGAATTGCGTGTAGAACGTGATCGCGCGCTCGAGATCTCGCACTTTGAGATGCGCGTGGCCAAGCGTCACTCGAAAATCGTTCATGCGAGCACCACTGCGTTGAGGTCACCGGTGCTGCGGGGAATATAATGAGGCCGCGCCGGCCTTTCGCCAGTGCTATGCGCGATTCTGCCGCTCGACCGTCATGACCGGCGTCACACGGCCAGGGTTGAATCGCGCGGGCATGCTCGCGATTTCGTTCGCGGGATTCTGCACGTTTCTCGACCTGTACGCGACACAGCCGTTGCTGCCGCTGTTCGAGACGTTGTTCCACGCGACCAAAGCAGAGGCTGGTCTGACGGTCAGCGCGTCGACCATTGCGGTGGCCATGGTCGCGCCCTTTGTCGGTGCGCTGGGCGATCGCGCGCGCCGTAAGAGCGTGATCGTGCTGGCGATCGTGGCGCTGGCGATCCCGACGCTGCTTGCGGCGACCTCGCCCGGGCTCGGCGCGTTGGTCGTCTGGCGGTTTCTTCAGGGTGCGACGACGCCCGGTGTGTACGTGATCGCGCTCGCGTACGTGACGGAGGAGGCGGGGCCGGGCCGCGTGGGGACGGTGATGGCGGCATTCGTGACCGGCACGGTGTTAGGCGGATTGAGCGGCCGCATTCTCACGGGACTGGTGGCGGCGCACACCGGCTGGCGCGAGGCGTTCCTGATGTTAGGCATCGTCAATCTCGCCGGTGCTGCGGCCACCTGGCGCTGGCTCCCGCCCTCCCGGCACCACACGCCGCGGGCGAAGGGCGCCGGACCCGCGGCCTCGTTCGCGCGGCTGCGCGACCGGCGGCTCGTCGCGACGTACGCGATCGGCTGCAACGTGTTGTTCACGCTCGTCGCGCTCTTCACGTACGTGACGTTCTACCTGAGCGCCCCGCCGTTCTCGTTAGGCACCGCGGCCGTGAGCGGCGTGTTCGCCGTCTACGTCGTCGGCGCCATCGCCACGCCGATCGCCGGGCGGTTCATCGACCGCGTCGGTCCCCGCGTGGTGATCGTGGCCGCGCTCCTCACCGGGATCGCCGGCGCGCTGCTCACGTTGGGCCACGTGCTCGCGCTCGTGATCGCCGGGCTCGCGATCGCGTGCACCGGCACCTTCGTGTGCCAGGCGGCGGCGACCAGTTATTTGCGCATCGCCTCTCCGCCCGAGCTGCGCGCGCTCGCGTCCGGTGCGTACGTCACCGTGTACTACCTGGGCGGCAGCGTCGGCGGAGTGCTGCCGGGACTCGTCTGGGAACACGCGGGTTGGGCGGGATGCGTGACGCTCGTGGTGGCGTCCCAACTCATCGCCGCCGCGCTCGCGCTTCGATTCTGGGCTCCGCCGCCGGCGCAGCTCGAGGCGGCCGTGAGATGACGCCGCCGGCACTGGCATCGGCTCTGTACGACGGTCACATTCGCTTGTGTCCCGTTGAGCGTTTCCGCACGGTGATGGCTTCGGACCGGAGAACTTCATGACATCGACGCTGCCTGCGTCCACCCTGTCGCCCCGAGAGCACGCCGCGCAGCTGCGCGACACCGTCGTCGGTTGGCGGCGTCATCTGCACAGGCATCCCGAGCTCTCATATCACGAGGAGCAGACGGCGCAGTTCGTCTACGAGACGCTGCGCGCGATGGGTGGCTTCGAGTTGACGCGCCCGACCAGGACGAGCGTTGTCGCGCGGCTGCGCGGCGTGCACGACGGACCGGTGCTCGCCGTTCGCGCGGACATGGACGCCCTGCCGATTCTCGAGAAGAGCGAGGTCGAGTACGCCTCGCAGGCGCCCGGTGTGATGCACGCCTGCGGACACGACGGCCACACGGCCATGCTCCTCGGCGCCGCCACTGCGTTAGGCCAATTGCGCGAGCGGCTGCACGGCGAAGTCCGCTTTCTCTTCCAGCACGCCGAAGAGCTGTATCCGGGCGGCGCGGAAGAACTGGTCGCCGCGGGCGTCATGGCGGGCGTCGACATGGTGATTGGCTCCCATCTGTGGTTGCCGATGGAATTCGGCAAAGTGGGTGTGGCATCCGGTCCGCTCATGGCGTCGCCCGACGTGTTCGATCTCGTCATTCACGGACGCGGCGGACACGCGGCGGCGCCGCACGAAACCGTGGACGCGATCGCCGTGGCCGCGCAGGTGGTGACGAACCTGCAGCACATCGTCTCGCGCAACGTGGACCCGATCGAGCGCGCGGTCGTGTCGGTCACGCGCATCGCGGGGGGCACGACGTACAACGTGCTGCCCGGTTCGGTCGAGCTCGCGGGCACGATCCGTACGTTCGATGCGGGATTGCGCGATGAGATCCCGGTGCTGTTCGATCGCATCGTGCAGGGCGTGACGAGCGCGCACGGCGCGACGTACACGCTGAAATTCGATCGGGGCTACCGTCCGGTGGTCAACGAGGCCCGTGCGACGGCGTTCCTGCAGCGGGTGGTCGAGCGAACGTTAGGCGCAGCCGCGGTGGTCCAGGCCAGGCCGACCATGGGCGGCGAAGATTTCTCGGCGTACCTCCAGAAGACGCCCGGCTGCTTTTTCTTCATCGGCGCGCGCAACGAAGCGCGCGGCATCGTGCACCCGCACCACCACGAGCGCTTCGACATCGACGAGCGCGCGCTCGAATCCGGCGTCGCGATCTTCATCGGCGCGGCGCTCGACTATCTGAGCGGAGCGCGCGCCGCGTGAAGTGGTACCGATGGCTGGCCGTCGTGCCGGCCATCGGCATGTTGGGCGGCGTGCCGTTCGCCAACCGGGTCACGCCGTACGTGTTGGGCCTGCCGTTCCTGTTGTTCTGGGTCACCGCGTGGGTCGTGCTGACGTCGGTGATCATGTGGATCATCTACGTGCTCGACCGGGCACGTGAGCCACGCAGCGAGCGCGCGCAGCCGTGAATCCGGCGCTCCTGCTCATCGGGATCAGCTTTCTCGCGGCGCTTGCGTTAGGCATCCGGGCGCGGCGCGGCCACCCGATGACGCTCGAGCAGTGGAGTGTCGGCGGCCGCGGCTTCGGCACGGTGTTCGTCTTCGTGCTCATGGCCGGCGAGATCTACACCACCTTCACGTTCCTCGGCGGCAGCGGGTGGGCGTACGGGAAGGGCGCGCCCGCATTCTATATCCTGTGTTACGGCACGCTGGCCTATGGCATGTCGTACTTCCTGCTGCCGGTGATCTGGCGCTACGCCAACGCGCACGCGCTGGTCTCGCAGGCGGACTTTTTCGTGCAGAAGTACGAGAGCGAATCGTTAGGCGTAATCGTCTCGCTGGTGAGCGTCGCCGCGATGATCCCGTATCTGGTGCTCCAGCTCAAAGGCCTCGGCATCATCGTGTCCGAAGCCTCGGCCGGCGCGATCTCGGCCGGACAGGCGGTGTGGGCGGGAAGCGTCGTGCTGGTGATCTATGTCGTCGCATCGGGCGTGCGCGGCTCGGCGTGGACCGCCGTGCTCAAGGACATACTCATCCTGGCGGTCGCACTGGTGCTGGGCATCTATCTCCCCGCGCGGCTGCACGGCGGCTACGGGGCGATGTTCGCCGACATCAATCGCGCCCATCCCGGCTTCCTCACGTTGCCGCGAACCGGTATGAGTCCGGCGTGGTTCATTTCGACCGTCGTCCTGACGACGTTAGGCTTCTACATGTGGCCGCACACCTTCGGATCGTGCTATACGGCGCGCAACGAGAACGTGTTCCGGCGGAACGCGGTGGTGATGCCGCTCTATCAGCTCGTCCTGCTGTTCGTGTTCTTCACCGGCTTCGCCGCGCTGCTCGAGGTGCCGGGCCTCACGGGAACGTCGGTGGACCTCTCGCTGCTGCGCGTCACACGCCACGCGCTCGGCCCGTGGATGCTCGGCGTGGTGGGCGCGGCCGGTCTGCTGACGGCGCTCGTGCCGGGCTCGATGTTGCTCATGTCGGCGTGCACGATTCTGTCGAAAAACGTGTACGCGAAGCTGGCGTCTCCCGAGATCCCTGAGGCCGAGGTGACGCGGCTGGCACGCGCCCTGGTGCCGGCGGTGGCGCTCGTGTCGGTGCTGCTGACCTTGCGCGGCGGATCGACGCTGGTCAAGCTGCTGCTGGCAGCGTACAACGTGGTGACGCAGCTCTTCCCGGCGCTGATGTTGAGTCTGCCGAACCGGCCGATCGCCAGCCGTCAGGGCGCGATCGCGGGAATTCTGGCCGGCGAGGCGACGGTGGCCGCGCTGACGCTCACCGGAGCGACGATGGAATCGCTCTTTCCGTCGTGGCCGGCGGTGATCACCGATCTCAACGTCGGCATCATTGCGATGCTCGTCAACGTGGTGGTGCTGTTCGTGGTCAGTGGATTGACCGGTCGTCGCCCCACAGTTCCGCAAACAGCGCTTTGAGATCGAGCTCGAAGGGTTCGGTCGCCGGTGCCGGTTCCCAACAGAGCCGCTCCTCGACAATTTCCGGTCGCTCATCGTCCGGGCGCCAGCGCTCGACGAGCCGCGAATCGAGATCGACGATCCAATATTCGGGGACCCGGGCGCGCTGATATCGGCGACGTTTAAGCTGGCGATCGTATCGCGCCGTTGATGGCGAGAGCACCTCGATCACCAGGAGCACGGCGCTAATCTCTGCCCAGTCGCGCGGATGGTTGCCGCCGGCGGTGCGATAGACGAAGAGGTCGGGCTGCAGCAGCTCGTCTTCGCCTAACGACAGGTCGGACGGCGAGGTGAGAATCCGGCCCACGCCCGTGCGCTCGAGCCACGTGCGTATACTCCACAGGAGCTCGGCCACCGCCACTTGATGGATGGCACGAGGGGACGGCGTCACGACGAGCTCGCCGGAGATGAGCTCGTGGCGATTCCCATCCTCGGGCAGGGCCCGCACTTCTTCCGCGGTCCAGCGGTGCGCAGCGGCTGGCATACCCATAAGGCTCCGCTCGGCTGTAGAAAAAGACAAGTGCTCACGCGCGCACGGTGGCGCCGGCCCGCGTAAAGATCGTGATCGAATCCTTCCGGTCATCATCGCTACCTCGCACATTGCCGAGCCATGGCGGATTTCGGCGGCCTTTTCGATGTGACCGCGCATGGCGCGACGGCCGGCGTGTCGGGCGACGCGTCGGCCGCGCTGCGCGAGCTCGCGCGCACGATCCCGGCGTGGGGCGGTACGATGTACTTCCCGCCCGGTGAGTACGCGCTCGCCGCGGATCTCGAGATCCCGCGCAACGTCGCGGTGTGGCTGGTGAACGGCGCTCGGTTCGTCGCCCGTGCGGGCGCGAACCCGACGCTCCTCGTGCGCGGCGCGATCCAGGCCGGCCTGCACCAGATCTTCGGGGCCGGTCTAACGGTGCGCTTCGTGCCGCCGAACATCACCGGAACCAACACGCGCTCCGCGCTTCTCTCCGACGTGCTGCCGGAGTGGTGGGGCGCGCACGGCGACGGCGCCACCGACGACACCGTCGCGCTGCAATCGTGCATCGACGCCTGCTGCGGTTCGCCGTTCGAGCCGTTCACCGCGCTGCCGGCCTCCGGCGCCGTGCTGCCCACCACGAAAGGGCCGCCGCGCTGGGCCACGGCGCGCATTCGGTTAGGCGCGGGCGCCGTCTACCGGATCACGCAGCCCCTGCGCATCGTGAGCACCGAGGGCTTTGCGATCACCGGCGCGGGCATGGAGAACTCCGTGATCCGTGCGCACGGCAAGCCGGCCGCGCGCGCGAGCGGCGGCTCGGTCAACACCATCGCCCGCGCCGGCGCCGCATGGCGCACCGATGAGCTGCGCGACATGTGGGTGTGCATGACGGGCGGCACCGGTGTCGGCCAGAGCGCGAAGGTCGCGAGGAACACCTCCGACTTGATCACGTTCACGAAGGCGCTGCACGTGGCGCCGGATGCGACGACGATGTTCGTCGTGCTGCCCGAGGCCGTGCTCGACCTGGACGGCTGCTTCGAGGGGTCGTTCGACCGCTTCAGCGTCGAAGGTGCGTCCGAGGCCGGCGCCTACACCGGCATCTATTACCACCGCAATCCGGAGCTGACCGCGCGCGGATCGTCGTCCACCAACTTCGCGTTCGTCAAAGTTGGCGGCCTAACGTGGGAGGCCGCGTGGCAGATCGGCGGACTCGACGACCGCTACGACAATTTCCAGGAGGACATTACGGAATTCCTGAATTGTCGCGCGCGCGGCGCCGGCGGGCCGGCCTACGCCGGACCGTGGTATCGCAACGGTTGGGTCTTCGGCACCGGCACGTTCGCCAACAATCTCAATCACAACGTACACGGCATCGACGCCGTGCGCTATGGATACAACGTCTCGGTGCGCGCGACCAACGTCGCGATCTACGGCGGCACGCTGCAAACCGCGGGGCACGCGGACATCCAGATCGTGAACGGGCTGCAGGGCTACTTCACGGTGTCGGGGATCCGCTCAGAGGGGAGCCGGGCGTTCCTCGCGTATGCGTACAGCCCGTACAACGTATTCTGGTCGATCCGCGTGGCCGACATCGAGATCGATTCGCCGGCGCTCGTGCCTAACGCAGCTCAGCGCGAGGCCGGCGGCGACGTGATCACGACCGCGGCGCACTACACGGACCTGTCGGGGGTCCGCGTGCTCAACCCGCCGATGGTGGTCAAGCAGTCGACGACATCGGGGACGCGGACATCGATCACCAGAGCCGGCGCCGGCTGGGCGCCGCACCGGTTCACCGGCTGGACGTGGGTGGCCACCGACGGCACGGGGAAGGGCCAGACGGCCGACGTGAGCGACAACACCGCCGACATGATCACCTTTCGCGAGCCGTTAGGCACCCCACCCGACGCGACGACGCAATGGGACGTGTTCGTGCGCCCACTCATTCGCGTCACCAAAGATGGTGCGGTGCTGCGCGTGAGCGGAGTCGCGATGGCCGGCGGATCGATCGACAAGTCGCTGGTCGTGGCCCAGCACGCGTCGAACGTGCACGCGACGGTCGAGGGGTTTTGCGAGCTCGCGTATGCCGGCGCGACGGTCACGAGGATGTGGCCGGGGCCGATCGTGCTCGCGCCTCCCGGTGCCCCGGAGGGCGCAACGGTATCGTTAGGCGAATTCGGCGCGCGGCCGGCGGCATTCCTCGCCCGTGCGGCCGATGGCACCATGCAGGTCCCGGGCTCCGTGGTCCTGGGCGCCGGAGCAGGTGCGCGCCTCGGCTTCTTCGGAGCAGCGCCGGTGGCGCGGCCACGCGTGTCGGGCGGATCGACCGCGGACGCGCTCAGGAGCCTGATCGATGCGCTCGCGGCGCTGGGCTTGATCACCGACGGTACTCGTTAGGCCCCGCTTCGGGCGGCTGGTGGACTGCGTCTGAAATGGTGATCGCATCGGGACAATGCCTCCTGCACGAAAACACAGCGACTGTCGTTCAAGACGCGGCGGAAGTGAGCTCGCGCCAGCGCGGTGCGCGCCCGGCAGCGGAGCGGTCCGTGCCATGCCCGGAGGATCGTGCGTTGCCCGTGTCTTCATGGGCGTCACTACCAGAACCAGATGCTGCCCGGCACTCAGACGCGCTTTACTAGGCGCTCCAGAACGCGACGATCCCGCCGCCGATCACGATCAGCGCCCCGCCCACGCAGATCGGCAGCGTCGGCGCGGTGCGGAAGAACGCGAAATTGATGATCTGCCACACCACGAACAGCGTTGCGATGTAGAGCCCGACGACGCGGCGAAACTCGAGCGCGGTCAGATTCACGAAGCTGCCGTACCCGAAGAGGAACGCGGCGCCTAACGCGAACAATCCGAACCGGGCGACCGTGATGCCCGGACGATCATAGAGGGCGATACGCACGATCGCGTCGCCCGTCACTTCCAGCGTGGTTGCAACGAGCAAAACGACAATCGGGGGAATGGCGCGCAGTGTCGTGATCAGATCCATTGCTCGCACTCCGAAAACGGGAGTCACGGTGATGAGCATCGCGGCCGTGCCGTGGCGTTCGCGTGCTACCGGAAATTCAGGAGTTGAACGACGACAGGTAGTCCAATCCCAGGTCCAGCGCGGGCGGCGAGTGCGTCAGCCCGCCAACGGAAATCCGATCGACGCCCGTCTCCGCGATTGCCCGCACGCGCTCGAGCGTCACGCCGCCCGACGCCTCGAGCGGGACACGTCCCGCCACGCGCGCCGCGCACGCGCGCATCGCATCGAGCGACATGTTGTCGAGCAGGATGACGTCCGCACCGGCCGCGAGGGCGGCATCGACCTGCGCGACGTCGTCGCACTCGACTTCGATACAGATGCCGGGCCGCCCCGCCCCGCGCGCCCGGCGCACCGCGAGCGCGATGTCGCCGCCTAACGCAGCGAGGTGGTTGTCCTTGATCAAGACCCCGTCGGCCAGATCAGCGCGGTGGTTGACGCCGCCGCCGCACCGCACCGCGTACTTCTGGAGCGCCCGTAACGTCGGCGTCGTCTTCCGCGTGTCGTAAATGCGAGCCGCGGTCCCGCGCGCGGCCTCGACGTACCGCGCGGTCAGCGTCGCCACCCCGGACAACCGCTGCACGAAATTGAGCGCTACGCGCTCGGCGCTCAGCAGCGCGCGCCACGGGCCCGCGACTTCGGCCACCACGCTGCCGGCGCCGACGTGCTCGCCGTCGCCCGACACGACGTGCACGGTCACATCACGGCTCATGGTTTCGAACGCCGTGATCGCGAGCGGCAGCCCCGCGATCACGCCGGCCGACCGCGCGACGATCGCCGCACGCCCCTCCGCCTCGGCGGGCACCGTGGCGAGCGTCGTCACGTCCTCGAATGCCCGGTCCTCATCGAGCGCCGCCCGCACCAGTGCGCGCGTCGCGGCCGCCGACAACGGGAAGCCTAACGATAGACTCGTCCCGGCCAGATCGGAGGCCATCACTCCCCCACCATCGCCGCCGGCGCGCTCGCCGCGGGCGCGGCGCCGCCGATCGCCACCATCCGATCAATCGCCCCGCGCGCCCGATCCGCAATCTCCCGCGGCACCGTGATGCGGTACTCCATCGCCTCGAGCGAGTGCTTCACCTTCGGCAGCGTCGTGACCTTCATGTACTGACACGATGCGCGATCGTCGGCGGCAAGGAAGGTTCGATCGGGATACGCCCGCTCGAGGCGATGCAGGATGCCCACTTCCGTGGCCACGATGAACGTGTCCGCGCTCGATTGCGACGGCCGTCGAATCATTCCTTCGGTGGACAATATCTGCACCCCCGACGGATCGATGTCGCCCGCCGACATCGCTTCGAGCAGGCTCGTCGAGCAGCCGCACTCGGGGTGCACGAGAAACTCGGCCTCGGGATGCGCCGCGCGCTGCTCGGCCACGCGTGCGGGCGTGATGCCCGCGTGCACGTGGCACTCGCCCATCCATACGTGCATGTTGGCCCGCCCCGTGAGGCGCCTAACGTGCGCGCCGAGGAACATGTCGGGGAGGAACAGGATCTCGCGGTCGGCCGGCACCGATTGCACCACTTCCACGGCGTTGCCCGACGTGCAGCAGTAGTCGCTCTCGGCCTTGACCTCCGCCGTCGTGTTCACGTAGCTCACGACCACCGCGCCCGGGTGCTCGGCTTTCCACGCGCGCAGCTGCGTGGCATCGATGGTCGCCGACAACGAGCAGCCGGCGCCGAGGTCCGGGAGCAGTACGGTTTTCTGCGGCGCGAGAATCGCCGCCGTCTCGGCCATGAAGTGCACGCCGCAGAACACGATGACGTCGGCATCCGTCCGCGCCGCTTCGCGCGATAGGCCTAACGAGTCGCCGACCACGTCGGCCACGTCCTGCACTTCGGGCCGTTGATAATTGTGGGCGAGAACGATCGCGTTGCGATCGCGCGCCAGCGCGCGAATCTCGTCCTGTATGTCCGAATATCGATCAGTGGATGACATAAGGTCTCCGGATCACGTCGTCACGAGCGCACCGCTGCCCCGCCATAACACGTGCCGGTGCTGCCAGCTGGGACGCGGGTGCGGGAAATCGGTGCGGTAATGTCCGCCGCGCGACTCTTCGCGCAGCAGCGCCGCCAGCGCGATGAGGCGCGCCGTCTCGACCAGATTCGCCTCTTCGGTGGCGCCTTCGGGAAGCCGGCGCTCGATGTCCTCGAGCGTGGCGAGGCAAGTGCCCAACCCGTACGCGGAGCGCACGATGCCGGCGTATTTCCACATCGTATCGCGGACCATATTCGCCGCCACTTGGGCCGCGCCACGGTCGGTGAGCGGCGGTACGCGCCAGTCGCGAGCCGGCGGCGTTGCATCCAGCGGAGACACGGTCTCGAGATCGCGCGCCACGCGCTCGGCGAACACGAGTCCCTCGAGCAGGGAATTGGACGCGAGCCGATTCGCGCCGTGCACGCCGGTGCGCGCCACTTCGCCGCACGCGTAGAGGCAATGCAGGGTGGATCGTCCCGCGAGGTCGGTCACGATGCCGCCCATCGCGTAGTGCGCCGCCGGGGTGACGGGGATGGCCTCGACGCGCGGGTCCACGCCCCGCGCCATGCACAGCGCGAAAATGCCGGGGAAGCGCTGGGCGAACCCGGCGCCTAACGACGTCGCATCGAGCCGCACGGCGCCGGTGGCCTGCTGCTCGCGAAACACCTCGCGCGCCACCACGTCGCGCGGCGCGAGCTCGGCGTCGGGGTGGCGGCCCGGCATGAAGCGCTCGCCTAACGCATTGACCAGGGTCGCGCCTTCGCCGCGCACCGCTTCCGAGATGAGCGCCAGCGGCGTCTCGGGCGTGTCCAGCGCCGTCGGATGGAACTGGACGAATTCCATGTCCTCGAGCTCGGCCCCGGCGCGGTGCGCCAGCGCGAGCCCATCGCCGGTCGCGACAACGGGATTCGTCGTGTAGCGATAGACCTGACCGCATCCACCCGTCGCCAGCACGGTCGCGTCGGCGTGAATCTCGAGCGGCGCGCCCGCCTGGCTCGCGCGCACGCCGAAACAGACGCCGTCTTCGACGATCAGCTCGAGCGCCCGCGTCCGTTCGAGCACCGTCACCCGGCTCGTCGCCCGCACGCGCTCGACCAGCGCGCGCACCACTTCGGCGCCCGTCTGGTCGCCGTGCGCATGCACGATGCGCCGCTCCGAGTGCGCCGCTTCCTTGCCTAACAGAAACTCGCCGCGCGGGTCGAGGTCGAAATGCACGCCGGCCGAGCTCAGCTCTCTCACGCGCGCCGGCCCTTCGCGCACCAGCACGTCCACCGCCGCGCGGTCGCACATCGCGGCGCCGGCGGCGAGCGTGTCCTGTTGGTGCAGCTCCGGCGAATCACCGGCGCCAATGGCCGCGGCAATGCCGCCCTGGGCGTACGCCGTGGCGCTGTCGAAGAGCGACCGCTTCGTGAGCAGCACGACGTCCCCCGACAGCGACGCGCGCCATGCCGTGTGCAGTCCGGCAACCCCGCTGCCGATGACCAGGTAGCGGCACCGAAGTGCTCGCCGTTCTATTGAAGACCCAAGCATAATGTCGCCGAACGGACGGTGAACGTCCGGTCGGTACTATGCGAACGGGTTGATCGGGCGGAGCGTTCGGGCGCGTAGGTTCATCTGATCTCCCATTGGTGATGAGTGGAACCGAGCTGGGGGGCCGGTTGGGAAACGCCTTGGTTCCGCGGTGCGGAACCCTCCCAGCACCTACAAATATAGCAGCTTGACGGCCAAACGGCGCCACGCGCTGCTCTCCCTTCTATAGTTACGTCATGGCCCTGGACCTCCGAACCGCGACAGATCTCGACGAGCTCAACGCACGCGTGCGCGGCGAAAGTTCCTTCGCCGAGCGTATTCGCGCCGAGCTCGCCGGCGTGGTGATCGGGCAGCGCGCGATGCTCGACCGGCTGCTCGTTGGGCTGCTGGCCGATGGACACGTGTTGCTCGAGGGCGTGCCCGGCCTGGCAAAAACGCTGGCCGTGCGAGCGCTCGCCGCCTCCATCGACGCATCGTTCCGTCGCGTCCAATTCACGCCGGATCTGCTGCCCGCGGATCTCGTCGGCACGATGATCTATGACCAACGGAGCGGCGGGTTCACGGTCCAGCAAGGTCCCATCTTCGCCAACATTATACTCGCCGACGAGATCAATCGCGCGCCGGCCAAAGTGCAGAGCGCGCTGCTCGAGGCGATGCAGGAGAAGCAGGTGACGATCGGCGGCGTGACGTATCCGCTCGAGGAGCCGTTCCTCGTGCTCGCGACGCAGAATCCGATCGAGCAGGAAGGCACGTATCCGCTGCCCGAAGCGCAGGTCGACCGCTTCATGATGAAGCTGATCGTCACCTATCCGGCGAGGGACGAAGAGAGCGCTATGCTCGACCGGATGACCGGCGGCGCGCTGCCGGTGGTGCAACCGGTCGTCGATGCCGCACGCATTCTCGCGGCGCGCCGCATGGTGGACCAGATCTATCTCGACCCCCGCGCGCGAGAGTACGCGCTCGATCTGGTGCGGGCGACGCGCGATCCGGCCGCGGCCGGTCTGGCGTCGTTAGCACCGTTGGTCGCGTACGGCGCCAGTCCGCGCGCGGCGATTGCGTTGGTCCGCGCGGCGAAGGCGCATGCCTTTCTCGAGGGACGCGGCTACGTCGCGCCATCGGACCTCAAGACGCTCGCGCACGACGTGCTGCGCCACCGCGTCATTCTCACCTACGAGGCGGACGCCGAGAGCGTGACGGCCGATCAAGTCCTCGACCGCATCCTCGACGCGCTGCGCGTGCCGTGAGTCTGCCCGACGTCCTGCGACAGGTCCGCCAGCTCGAGATCCGGAGCCGGCGACTGGTGCAGGATGTATTGGCCGGCGAGTACTCGAGCGTGTTCAAGGGCCGGGGCGTCGAGTTTGCCGACGTGCGGCCCTACCTGCCCGGGGACGACGTCCGCACCATCGACTGGCGCGTCACCGCGCGCACGGGCGCGCCTTACGTTAGGCGATACACGGAAGAGCGGGAGCTCACCGTGCTCTTTCTCATCGACCACAGCGCCTCGGACGCGTTCGGCACGCGCCGCCGCACGAAAGCGGAGCTGGCCACGGAAGTCAGCGCGGTCCTCGCGCTGGCCGCCGTGCGCAACAACGACCGCGTGGGTGCGATCCTCTTCTCCGATCGCGTCGAGCAGTTCGTCGCGCCGGCCAAGGGCAAGCGGCACGTGCTGCGCGTGATTCGCGAGATGGTGTCGTTCGAGCCGCGCGGACGGGGGACGAACCTCGCGGCGGCATTCGAATTTGCCATGCGCATTCTCAAGCGGCGCGCTGTGATCTTCGTGTTTTCCGACTGGCTGGCGGGCGAGTACGACCGTGCGCTCGAGATGGTCGCACGGCGGCACGATACGATCGGCGTGCACCTGATCGATGAGCGCGACGTAGATCTGCCCGATGTGGGGCTCGTCGCGCTCCGGGATCCGGAGCGCGACGAGTGGCGGTGGGTCGACAGCGCCCGCGGCGACGTCCGCGCCGCGTTCGGCCGCGCTGCGGCCGCACGCGACGCGGCCGTCGCCCGCCGGCTGCGCTCCGCCGGCGCCGACCTGATCCGGCTGCGCACCGCCGACGGCTACATCGGTCCCTTGTTAGGCTTCTTCCGGCGGCGCGAACGCCGCATGCGGCACTGACCATGCGCCGGCAGCTCGCCTGCGCCTGCGCTGCGGCGCTGGTCCTGAGTGTCGCGCCCGCACGCCTCTCCGCACAGCGCCTCGAGGCCTCCGGCGGCGGCTCGGTCACCGTCGGCGATACGGTGACCATCGTCCTGCGCGCCACGCTTCCCGAGGGCGCGTCCATCGCCGGCGATCCGCATCCGCGAGACTCGCTGCCGAACAGCGTCCGCCTGCTCTCGATGGACACCATGCCGCGGGCCGCCGACGGCTCGCGCCGCTACCGCGCGCGCGTCGCATTCTTTCAAACGGGGAGTCTCACCACGCCCGCGTTCGCGCTGCCGTATCGCCGCGCGGGCGCCGAGGTCCCGGATTCCGTCGTCAGCGGCGCCGTGCTCGTCACGGTCGCCGCGACATTGCCCGACACGGCGATCGCCATGCGCGACATCCGGCCGATCGCATCGTTAGGCGGAGCCCAGGGTGCATCGTCGCACTGGTGGCTCGTCGTCATCGCCGTTCTCCTGGCTGCCGCCGGCGCCATCATCGCGCTCCGCGGCCGCCGGCGCGGTCACACCGCACCGCCCGTCGCGGTCGCCGAGCCTCCGTTAGGCGCGTACGAGGCGGCGCGGCGCCGGCTCGAAGCGCTCGGCGCCTCGGACCTCGCGGCGCGCGACGTGGGACGCTTCTACGATGAGGCCACGGACACCCTGCGCCGCTACCTCGAGGCCGCCCACGACACCCCCGCCGTACATCGCACGACGCCGGAGCTCCTCCGCGCGCTGCCCGCCGATCTCGCCGATAGTCGAGCCCACGCGGCCGCCGTGTTCGGCGAAGCCGATCTCGTCAAATTCGCGCGGCTCCGCCCCGATGCCGCCGCGGCGCGCGCGTTCCTCGACCAGGCGTCCGCGCTGCTCGATCACTGGCGCCTCAGCCTGACGCCGACCGTCGTCGCCGCCGATCCGGCAGCCCATGCGATTCGCTGAGCCCTGGGCCTTCGCCCTGCTCCCCATCATTCCGGCGTATCTGTGGTTCGCCTGGCCGCGCCGCCGCCGCGCCCCGCGTGCTGCGCTCGGCCTCCCCGCATTGCGGCTCCTCGAATCGGCGCCGCCCTCCCGGCGCGAGCGCGCCCTCTGGTGGCCCGTCGCCCTGCGCGCCCTCGGCCTGCTTGCGTTAGTCACCGCCCTCGCCCGCCCGCGCTCGCCCGGCGAGGTGCGCGACATTTCCACCAAAGGCCGCAACATCGTGATCGCGCTCGACATCTCGAGCTCGATGAAGGCGCTCGACTTCGCGCCCGATAACCGCATCACCGCCGCCAAGCACGTCCTCGCACGCTTCATCGACCAGCGCCGCGGCGACTTCATGGGCCTCGTCATCTTCGCCAGCCGGCCGTTCACCCAGGCGCCGCTCACCGATGATCGCGGCGTCCTCACCGAGCTGCTCGATCGCGTCGACATCGGCCTCCTGCCGGATGGCACCGCCATCGGCACCGCGCTCGCGATGTCCGAGAATCACCTCAAGGACCTGCCGCGCAACAGCGGCGTCATCGTGCTCCTCACCGACGGCGGCAACAACACCGGCGCGCCCGATCCACTCGTCGCCGCGCGAATTGCGCGCGCGATCGGTGTCCGCATCTACGTGATCGGCATGAGTGCCCGCCCGGGCTCGCGCCTTCCTTCCGATGCCTGGGTGCGCGGCATGGGCCAGCGCTACCAGCAGCGCGAGCTCGCGTACGGCGAAGAACCGGCCGTCCTGAGCGCGCGCGATGAACAACTGCTTCGTTCGGTCGCGGCCATCTCCGGCGGCGCCTACTACCGCGCCACCGATGAGCGCGCGCTCGACGACATCGTGGGCGAAATCGACCACGTGGAGAAATCCTCACTCGACGAACGCGAGGTGCTCACCTGGAACGAGCACGCGCGCTGGCTTCTGGTGCCGGCACTCGTGCTCCTGTCGCTCGAGCTGGCGTTGCGCACCACGTGGCTCCGGACGGTGCCCTGACGATGCGTCTGGATGCTCCGCTCTGGCTCGCCGCGCTCGCCGCGCTGCTGCCGTTAGGCGTGTACGCGTGCGTTCGGCGCAGCCGGCTGAATCGTGCCGATCGCGCCCGCTATGGCGAGGCCTCCCTCATCGCGCGTGCCTCGGCGCTGCCGCCGCGCCGCCGCCGCCTCGTCGCGGATGCGGTTGCCCTCGCCGCGTTGGTATGCATCGGCCTGGCCCTCGCGCGGCCGCAATGGGGCGAGTCGCGCGCCGCCGTCGAGCGCTCGTCGCGCGATGTGTTGTTCGTGCTCGACCTCTCGCGCTCCATGAACGCGGCGGATGCGTATCCATCGCGTCTCGCCCAGGCCAAGGCGGCGGCGCGCACGATCGCCGATTCGCTGCCGCACGACCGCGTGGGCCTCGAGGTGTTCGGCGGCAACGCGTTCCTGCAACTCCCGCTCACGACCGACCACGGCATCTTCTCGCGCTTCGTCGATGCCGTGAGCACGGAAGACATCCCCGACCCCGCCACCGACATCGAGGGCGCGCTCGATCTCGCCGCGACCGCCTTCGCGCGCGACGGCGGCGCCGGCTCCCACACGGTCGTCCTCCTAACGGATGGCGAAGCGACGCAGGGATCGATGCGCGACGGCGCGAGTGTCCTGGCGCGCTCGCACATCCATCTGTATGCTGTCGGCGTCGGCTCGTCCGCCGGCACGACGGTGCCCCAGAGCCCGACGGACGCGCGCCCGCATCGTGATTGGCGCGGCCAGGTTGTCGTCTCGCGACTCGCCGAATCGGATCTCGACGCGACGGCCGCGGTCGCCGGGGGGAAATATGTCCGCTGGTCGGGTCCACCCGCCGCCGCACCGGTGATCGCCGCGATTCGTCAGTTAGGCGCCGCTCGCACGGCGTCCCGGGAACGGGCCGGCCTCATCGACCGCTTCGAATGGCCGGCCGCCCTCGCGCTCGCCGCCCTCGTCCTCGAGTCGCTGCTGCTCGGCCTGCCCGTCGGCCGGTCGCGCCGCGGTTCGGCGACACGCGCTGCCGCGCGCGCAGCCGCCGCCGTGCTCGTTGCCGCCGGCCTGTCCGCTGCGTTAGGCGCGAAGCCGCGCGTGGATGGACGTCGGGCGGCGCGCGCCGTGTCGCTCTACAATGCCGGCCGCTATCGCGACGCGCTCGATGAGCTGCGCGCGCTCGTCCGCGACGCCCGGCAAGCCAATGACGCCGACGCGCAGGCGTTCTTGTCGTACGACATCGGCAACACGCTGTACCGGTTGGCCCAGTTCGACGAGGCCGTCACGAACTATCGCCTCGCCCTCGGCGGTCCCCCCGAGATCCGGCGTCAAGCGCTGTTCAACCTCGGCAACGCCTATATGCACGTGGCCGACGAGGAGCCCGACAAGCGTCCCATGCTCCACGCTGCCATCAACGCGTACACCGAGGCGCTGGTGCTCGACCCCGCCGACGTCGACGCCAAATGGAATCTCGAGCTTGCGCTGCGTCGGCTCGGCGACGAGGAAACGCGGTTCGGCGGCGGTCCGCACCGGAAGGCCGACTGGGGCGGCGGCAATCTCACCAAGTCCGGCTACGCCGGCGCGCCGCGAACGGGCGCCGGCGCAACGCAGGGCGGCGGATTCGGAAACCCGCAGGGCGGCCAGTCGGCTCCGCAGATCTCGGAATCGCAAGCACGGCAGATGCTGGATGCGCTGCAGCGCGCGATGGTGACCGGACAGGTGGGTGGGGGATCACGTGGCGCACAGGCGACATCCACCCGGGCTGATTGGTGATGTACTCGCGCAACGGCACTTCGCGAGACACGGTAAGCAATTGATGGCCAATAGGTTGGATGCTCCCAGACACGCGCCGATGCAGGCGCGTCCCTTGCACCGCAGGCCGCCGCGGCTTTGCTTCGGCCATTCGGGACAGCCGAAAGTATGATTCCCGAGGCCGCGACTGATTCGGAAGGCTCATGCGCGATGTCGCGCAGCGGCCGGTGTAGGCCGCAATCGCTTCGATGCCGAGGTTCCATCTCGTGGGTTTGCCAACCCAGTGGGTGATTCTGTGGCTGGTGGTCGGCGCCGTCGTGGGCGCGCTGGTCACCGCCCTGTTCGTTAGGCGGCAGCGGCGCGTCACGCGCCGCGAGCACGTCGTGCAGTTGCGCCGCCGCGAAGCCTCGATCGACCGGCTCAAGGCGACGATCAAGGAGCACGCCGAGCGCCTCCGCCATCAAGATGAGGAGCTGCGCGAGCTCGGTCTGGTGCGCCGCGAGCGCGTGACGTTGGGCGGCGATCTCGATCAGGCGCGCCGCACGATCGCCGAGCTCCAGCACGCTGTCGACTCGAGCCGCGCGGCCGCGCGCGAGACCGAGCTTCGCCTGAGCATGGCGCTCGAAACCGAGCGTCAGGAGGCGGCCTCCCGCCGCGCCGCCGCCGCAGCCGAGCTCACCGCCTCACAGGAAAGCGCCCTCGGCTTGCGCTCCGAGCTCGCAGCCGCGCGCGAGAGCGCCGTCCGAATCACATCGCGTTTGGAGGCCGACCTCGCGGCCACGCGCGCGCTCCTCGAGCGTACGGCGGAGGATCTGCATTCCGAGCGCGCCGCGTCGGCGGACGTGCGCGCGGACCTGGCGCGTCGCGTGACGCTCCTCGAGGAGGAGCGCATTCGCCTCGAGACGGAACTGTCGAAGGAGCGTCGCGAGGGCAACGAAAAGCAGCAGACGCTGCGATCGTACGTGAGCACGCTCCGGGAGCAGTACGCGTTGGCGTGCACGGAACGCGACGCCGCAAGCCGTGAAGCCGAGCTGCGCCGCAAGCAGGCCGACGACATCTCGCACGCACTCGACGAAGCGTACGCCGAGTTCGGCCGCCGCCTGGACGAAGAACATTCGGAAGCCGTGAACGTGCTCTCGAAGGTCTGGGACTACGTCCACAACTATCCGCGACTGCGCGACCGTCCCGTCTCGTTAGGCGGCGCGCCGTTGGCCGATGCGCCGCCCATGGACGAGCCGCCCGAAGAGCCGTACGATCTCGGCGGAGCGCCGTCCGCCAACCGACCGGAAGACGCCGCGCCTGCCCGCGAGTCCGAGACGCCCGCCGCCAAGCCCGCTACATCGGAGGTTGCTCCGGCGTCGCCGGCCGAGCAGCCGGCCACTGGTGAGCGCGAAGTGCCTACGGCGCGGCCGCGCGGCCTCGCCGATGCGCCGCGCACATCCGGTGGACGCGAATACGACATCGAGGAAGCGCTGTCCGACAGCACGCCGCACCCCGATCGTCAGCCCGGACTGCCGACGCACAGCACGCGCGTTCGCCGGCCCGTCTCAGCCATGCGTCGCGACGACGACATCCTCGTCATCTGCGACGACGGATCAGTTTGGTCCAAGCGGCCCACGGGCTGGGTGCAGGAATCCGCGGTTCCCGGCTCGGAAGTGGAGCGCGGGTCAGGCGCGACCTCTGGCACCGAAAACCCCGATCGCGAGCCCGAACGCGGCGACATTCGCTGATCGATGTTCGGCGCGCAGGCGACGCACCCGCGCTAGCTTTTGGCAGCCGGGAGTTCGCATGCCGCAACCGATGAGATTGCCAATTGAATGGTCGCTGCCGTCGCCGCCCAAGATGATCGTGCGCGCCGTGCGTCTGCGTTGCCCACGATGCGGCGGGAGCGGGATCTGGCGGTCCTGGTTCAAGACCAAGCACGCGTGCCCGACTTGCGATCTCGTCTTCGAGCGCGGCGAATCCGAGGACTACTGGCTCGGCGCCTACATGTTTAATCTCGTGGCGGCCGAGCTCGTATCCGTGGGGATCGCGGTGATCGTCATTATCGTGCTGTGGCCCAACGTGCCGTGGAACTTGGTATGGGGTCTGTCGGTGATTCTTGCGATTCTGATGCCCGTCCTGTTCCTGCCATTCGCGCGCAATCTCTGGCTCGCGTTCGACCTCATGTTCCGGCCGCCGCATCCCGATCATGCAGCACAGGACCGAGTGCCGCCGGGTAGTCACTAGGTTCGGCTGCGCGGACTCCCTGAAGACCCAGCCTTTCAGAATCTTGCATAGATTTGTAGTGTAGAACGGATGTCTACTGCTGCCGCGTGCTTTCGCGCGCGGGCATCGGGCCATTTCCCATAGCGTCGAGAATTCCATGGCACGTTCGAATCCCGCGTTGCGTGAATCTGTTTTCCGGAACGCCATTGCCGGCGTAAGCGCCGAGCGAATGACCGTCTCGGGCACGGCGTTCAAGTCGCTGTTGCTCGTGGCACTCACGATTTTTTCGGCCGGGTGGGTGTGGACGGCAACGGTGTCCAATCCCGCGGTCGTCGGCCCGGCAGTCATGATCGGCGTGTTCGGCGGGTTGATCGTTGCGCTGGTTGCGATGTTCAAGCCCCAGACGTCGCCGATCACCGCGCCGCTGTACGCGGTGCTCGAGGGACTGGCGCTCGGCGCGATCTCGGCGATCTATGCCGCGGCGTACCACGGCCTTGTGCTCCAGGCGGTCGGCCTCACGTTCACCGTCGCGTTAGGCATGCTGCTGGCGTATCAGAGCGGCCTCATCCGCGCCACGCCGATGTTCCGCCGCATCATCATCTCGGCGACCATCGGCATCATGCTGTTTTACGTGCTCACGATGGTGCTCGGCTTATTCCACGTGTCGATGCCCATTCTGTGGAGCTCCAGTCCGTTGGGCATCGGCTTGAGCGTGGTGTTTGCCGGCGTCGCGGCGCTCAACCTGATCCTCGACTTCGATCTCATCGAGCGCGGTGCGCAGATGGGCGCTCCGAAATACATGGAGTGGTACGGCGGATTCGCACTGCTCATGACGCTGGTCTGGCTGTACCTGGAGATCCTGCGCCTCCTGTCCCGGCTTCGCCGGTAACTCGGCGAATCACCGGGTCGGACGATGGACTCCGAGCGTCGCGACTTCTTGCGGAACGCCGGCGGCATGCTTGCCGCCGGCGTTTTGCTTGGCGCGCGGGCCGTGCCACACGTCGCCCGCAGTCAGAGTGCGCCGAAGGCCCGGTTAGGCCAACTCGGCTTGCAGCTCTATACCGTTCGCAGCTTGATGGATCGGGATGTGGAAGGCACGATCGCGGCCGTTGCGGCAATCGGCTACAAGGAAGTCGAGCTCGCCGGCCTCCACGACAAGACCGCCAAGGAAATGCGCGCGATCCTGGACCGGCATGGAGTTCGCGCGCGGTCGTCCCATAGCAGCATGCAGGACATCCGGCGCAACTGGGATCGCACGCTCGATGACGCCGCGATGCTCGGCCAGACCTACATCGTCAATCCCTGGATCGATGAGCCCGAACGCACCGTCGCCGGGTACACCAAGGCCGCGCACGAGATGACGGTGGCCGCCGAAGCCGCGCGCAAGCGGGGCATCGGCTTCGCCTACCACAATCACGACTTCGAGTTCGCGCCTGTCGATGGACGCCTCGGATACGACATCCTGCTCGCCGAAAGCGATCCCGCCCTCGTGAAGATGGAGCTCGACATTTTCTGGATCGTGAAGGGCGGCCAGGATCCGCAGCGGTACTTCGCGCAGCACGCCGGGCGCTTCCCGATGATCCATGCGAAAGACATCACCAGAGACGGCAGGATGGTCGATGTGGGCAAGGGCACGATCGACTGGCCTCGAATCTTCCGCTATGCCAAGCGCGCCGGGCTCGAGTACACCTTCGTCGAGCACGACGAGCCACCGTCGCCGATCGCCGACGCAGAAACCAGCTTCACCTATCTGCATGGTCTGACGTTCTGAGCCGTCGCGCCGCTTGACGCCTTCGGATGACCGCGACATATCCGTTTGAGGTCCGGCGATGGAGGGCCCATGCGGCGTGCTCGCAATGCGAAAGGATCGTTAGGCAGCGGCTCGACTGGCCGCGGCTGGAACCGTGTCCCGTCCTGGCTGGACGGGTTGCAGACGGACGCGAGGCTGTCACTGCGCAGTCTGCGTCGACGGCCGGCCCTCGCAGCCGGGATCGTTGTCACTCTCGCCGTCGCGATCGGCGTGACGGTGGCGGCCTTCGCGATCGTCAACGCGGTGCTGCTGGCGCCGCTGCCGGTGCGCGATCAGGACCACCTCGTCGTGCTTCGTTTGCGCAATGCATCGCAGCCGGCGGCTCTCGGCGACATCGCGCTCACGAATGGATTCCTCGACTCCCTGCGTGCTCGGAGCACGGCCTTTCGTGCGTTCGGGCGCGTGTTCTCGGCTGGGGCGACCCCGTTCGCGGCACGCTACGGCGATCACCTGACGACCCTCGCGACGACTGCGGTCGGCGGCGAATTGTTCGAGGTCCTCGGCGCGCGTCCTGCGTTAGGCCGGCTCATGCGGCCCTCGGACGACAGCGCCGGTGCAGAACCGCCGCTCGTGCTCAGCTATGCGGCGTGGCGGTCGACGTTCGGCGGCGACTCGCAAGTCGTCGGCCGCATCGTGGCGGTCCAGGGAATGCAGGCCCGCGTCCTCGGTGTTGCGGTACCGGGGTTCGATTATCCCGAAGGAACCGAGGCCTGGGTCTCGCTCGACCAAATGGAACGGCCGTACGGAGCAGACCGATCGCCCGATGGAGGCTATTTCAATCTTGTCGGCCGGCTCCGCGACGGCGCGACCATGTCTGCCGCGCGCGCCGATTTCTCCGCCGTGGCGCGAACATACGGGTCACGCTCGATGGGCCCGGCGGCAAGCCGCGTGGTGGAGGTCGCCTCGTACGCGACCGCCGTAACAGGCAAGACCCGGACGGTGCTGCTCGTGGTCGGCGCCGCGGCGCTGCTCGTGCTCCTCGTGGCCTGCATCAACGTCGCGGGGTTACTGCTGGCTCGTGGCGTCGAACGGACACCGGATCTCGTGGTCAGGGCGGCCATCGGCGCATCGCGTGCACGCATCGTGCGGCAGCTCCTCACCGAGAGTGCGATGCTCGCTGCGTTAGGCGGAGTCGCCGGGCTCGCGCTCGCCGCGGCGCTGGTGCGGCTCGGCGTCGGACTGGCCCCGGCAGACTGGCCGCGGCTCGATCAGGTGCACATCAGTGGTGCGGTCGTCGCGTTCGCCGTGGGCCTGACCGCGTTCGCCGTTCTCCTGTTCGGGGTCACGCCGGCCCTGTCGATTGCCGTACCGCATCTCGAGCGTGAGTTGCGGTCGAGCGGCGTTCGGGTATCCGCCGACCATCGCACCAGCCGGCTTCGGAGCGCTGTCGTCGTCGTGCAGGTCGCTTTCGCCGTCGTGATTCTGGCGGGTGCGGGGCTGGTTGCGCGGAGTCTCGCGCACATCGACGAGATCGATCTTGGATTCACGCCTCGACAGCAGCTCATTGCGGGACTCGAGCTCATGGTGCCGCCGACCACGGATACCGCCGAGCTCGCGCGCTACGGCGCGCGCTTTCGCAGCCTGGTGACGCAATCGGTGCAGCGTCTTGCCGTGACACCGGGCGTCGTCGGCGTCACCACCACGGCCGTCGAGCCGTTCTCGGCCACGGGTTTGACATCGCACTACCTGGCCGCCGGTCAGCCGCCGGAGGCGGCCTCGCACAACCCGATGGTCGATTGGGACGTTGCAGCGCCGGGCTACTTCCAGGCGTTGGGCATGCGCCTCGAGCGCGGCCGGTTCTTCGGACCCCAGGACGTGCCTAACGGAACGCCCACGGCGGTGGTCAGCGAGGCCCTGGCGCGTGCGGCATGGCCCGGACGCAACCCCATTGGGCAGCAGCTCAGCCTGGGGCTCTCGAACGCCCATCGGAAGTGGTACACGGTGGTCGGCGTCGTGGCCGACACGCGCTTTCGCGGCCTAACGCAAGCGCCGAGGCCTGCGGTATACGTCTCGGCGCCGGGAGAAGCGTTCCTCGGCGTCTGGCTCGCCGTTCGCACGCGGGGCAACCCGCGATCCATGCTCCCGGCGCTCACCCGCATCGTACGCGACATCGATCCCGACGCCGGCATCCGCAAGGTCGAGACCGGGGCCGCGCTTTTGTCCGCCCAAACGGCGCGCGCCCGCGCGCTCGCCACGACGTTAGGCGTTCTGGCCGCGACCGTCCTCCTGCTGGCCGCATTGGGCGTTTTCGCGCTGTTGGCCGCGCTGGTCCGCGGACGCACGCACGAGATCGGCGTCCGCATGGCACTCGGCGCGTCCGACCGGAACATTCGGTGGCTGGTGGCCGCGCACGCCGTACGCATGGGCGCTCTTGGGGCCGGTATCGGCCTCGCGCTCGCCCTCGCCGGCACGCGGGTTCTCCGCACGCAGCTCTATCAGGTAACGGCAACGGATCCACTCACCATGGCCGCGGTGGTTCTCGTGCTCATCGCCGCCGTCTTGGTGGCTGCGTACCTGCCGGCGCGGCGCGCGACGCGTGTCGATCCGATGATCGCCCTGCGCGCAGAGTAGCCCGGTCGTCCCGCGGCGCTCCCCAGCGGGCGCCGCGGAACATCGGACACTCATTCGTTAGGCGCGGAATTCCTTCGGCCGCTCGTGGTGCGCCTCGGACAGCGCGCGTTTGACGCCGTTCGCGTCGAGCTCCGTGCCGTACACCGGCGTGCCCGGCTGCTGCCGCCAGGAATCATCCAGGCCCCCCGCGTCCACGCTGTCGAAGCCGATTTCGTCGATCACCTTCATCACCACCTGCTTCGCCCGCGTATCGTCGCCGGCGACAGGCAGCGCCAGCCGCTTGTCGTCGCCTTTGGGCCGCGGCCGATCGACGATGTTGTGCGCATAGATCGTGTTGAATGCCTTCACCACCGGACGCCCCAGCTGCTCCGACACCCAGCGGCTTTCTGTCGTGCCGTCTTCGATCGATGCAATCTTTCCGTCGCGCTTGGGATAGTAGTTGCCCGTGTCCACGACGACCGTGTCGGCTTTCGCGGATGCGAAGAGATCCTTGGGCAGCTCTTTCACGTCTTTTTCGGGAATCGTCACGATGACGAGGTCTTTCTCGCGCGCCGCGTCTTTCGCCCACACGGGCCTGGCGCCCGTTTTCGATGCGACATCGACCAGCGATTCGGGACCGCGCGAATTCGCGATCGAGACGTCGTACCCGGCGGCCGTCAGCCGCCGCGCAAGGTTTCCTCCGATGTGCCCCGCGCCAATGATGCCGATCCTCATAGCTGCCTCCTGCGGAAGTTGAACACGTGCCACGAGCATCCTTCACGGGACGTGCCACCACGGGCCCGACCCGATGCCTAACGGGCACCGCCGAGGGATGCCATCGCACCGTCGAGCGCGTCGCGCGAGGGAAGGGTGCCCTGCGCCAGCCGCGCCGATCCGCCCCCGCGCCCGCCGGCGTCGGCGAGCACGGCCTTGAGCGTCCGCCCGGCGTCGACGCCGGAATCCTCGGACGCGGCAACGAGCACCGACGCATTCGGCGACTCGACGGCGCCGATGAACATCGCGCGCGGCAACGACGACGTCGCAAGCGCGAGCGGCCGCAGCTCGTCGAGCGAGCCCGCGACACGCCGCTCGACCACGCGTCGCACGCCGGCGGTGTCCGGTTGCGCGGCGTCGTACCTCTCGCGCGCGACGCGCGATGCCAGCTCCGTCTCGAGCTGCCGCAGCCGTGAGTCGGCGTCCTTGAGGCGCGTGCTCTGCCGCGCGACGAGGTCGGCCACTTCGTGCGGCGCCGCCGAGAGCGACTGCGCCAACCGCGACAACGCGTCGTGATCGGCCCGTGCTCGCTCGACCGCACGCATCCCGCACACGAACTCGATCCGCGCCGACTGACGCACCTTGTCGATCTTCCCTACGAGGATCGCCCCGATCTCTCCGGTCGCGCGCACGTGCGTGCCGCCGCAGGCGCTGCGGTCGAGGTCGGCGATAGTCACGATGCGAAGGGTCCCTTCACGCGCCGACGCTTTGCGCAGTCCGGACGCGGTTGCAGCTTCTTCATACGACACGGTCACGGGCCGATTCTCGAATACGATTTCGTTCGCGCGGCGCTCGGCGCGCGCCGCCTGCTCGGGCGTGATCGAAGCGACGTCGACATCGAGTGTCGAAACGCCGGCGCCGAAGCGCACGCTCACGGTTGCCCAACCGAAGAGATCCGCCACCACGGCGGACAAGAGATGCTGCCCCGTGTGCTGCTGCATGTTGTCGAAGCGGCGCGCCCAGTCGATGCGGCCGGTGACCGAGTCTCGCTCCACCGGAGCGTCGACCACGTGCGCAATGCGCTCGCCTTCGTCAATCACGTCGCGAACGGCGGCGCCGCCGAGCGTGCCCGTGTCGTGCGGCTGTCCACCCGACGTCGGATAGAAGGCGGTGCGCTCGAGATAGATTCGGCGGCCGTCATCTGCGCGCTCCACGACGCGCGCGTCGAATTCGGTTTGGTACGCATCGGAGTAGTAGAGGCGTGTGGTCATACGTCGAACCATGCGCGCGCGGCGCGCGTCGCGGTAGAGCCGCGTCCCTTGCTGCGCTCGGTGCGCGCGGTATCTTCTCGCGCGCCGTTATTTTTCTGGAGACCGGACATGACCGCGGTTCGCGTCAAGCTCTCGACGATGATGTTCCTTGAGTACTTCGTCTGGGGCGCCTGGTTCGTCACCATGGGGACGTACCTGGGGACGTCGCTCAAGTTCGACGGCACGCAGGTCGGCCTCGCCTATGGCGCCACGGCCATCGCGGCGATGATTTCGCCGTTCTTCGTCGGTATGGTGGCCGACCGGTTCTTCGCCACCGAGAAGATCCTGGCGCTGCTCCACATCGTGGGGGGCATCGTGTTGTGGATCGCATCCACGATGCACGGGTTCGGCGGGTTCTACGCCGTGCTCATCGTGTACGCGCTCTGCTACATGCCGACGCTGGCGCTCACCAACTCGATTTCTTTCGACCACATGACCGACCCGACGCGGGAGTTTCCGCTCGTGCGGGTGCTGGGCACGATCGGGTGGATCGTGGCCGGGCTCATCGTCGGCTTTCTCAAGCTCGAGGCGACGGCGGTGCCGCTGCAGCTGGCGGCGGCGGCCTCGATCGTGTTAGGCCTATTCTCGTTCGCGCTGCCGCACACGCCGCCCCACGCCGCGGGCAAGACGATCACCGTGCGCGACGTGCTCGGCCTCGATGCGCTGTCGCTGCTCAAGGACAACGCGTTCGCGATTTTCATCCTCGGCTCGTTCCTGCTCTGCATCCCGCTGCAGTTCTACTACACGTTCACCAACCCGTTCCTGAACGAAATCGGAATGCAGGACGCCGCGGCCAAGATGACGTTGGGCCAGTTCTTCGAGATCGGCTTCATGCTGCTGCTGCCGTGGGCGCTGTCGCGGTTAGGCGTGAAGCGGATTCTGCTGTTGGGCATGGCGGCGTGGGCGGTACGCTATCTCTTCTTCGCGTTCGGCAACGTCACGGTGAACGTGTGGATGCTCTATGCCGGCATCATCCTCCACGGCGTCTGCTACGATTTCTTCTTCGTGACGGGGCAGATCTACGTCGACCAGCGCGCCCGCGTGTCGATCCGCGCCGCGGCGCAGGGATTCCTGGCGTTCATCACGCAGGGGGTCGGTCTCTTCATCGGCTCGCTCTTGTCCGGTCCCGTGGTTGACAGGTACCGGCTGCCAGGCGGCGCCCACGACTGGCGGTCGGTGTGGCTCGTGCCGGCATGCGGGGCGGCGGTGATTTTCGTGCTCTTTGCCATGCTGTTCCGTCCGCGGGTGCCGACGGAAGAGCCCAAACCGGCGGCGGCCATCGCCGCCTAACGCGACCGCATCGTATGGCCCGCGAACCGGTTTCGCGTCGCGAGTTTATCGGCGACGTTGCGCTCGCCGGCGCGGCGTTCACCATCGTGCCGCGCCACGTGCTCGGCCGCGGCTATCGCGCGCCCAGCGATACGCTCAACATCGCCTGCATCGGCGTGGGCGGCAAAGGCGAAAGCGATGTGCAGGGTGTGAGCACCGAAAACATCTACGCGCTCTGCGACGTCGATCTGCACAGCGCGGCGACGTCGTTTCGCCGCTTCCCGAAAGCAAAGCAGTATCGCGACTACCGCGAGATGCTGGACAAGGAAGCAAACAACATCGACGCGGTCACGGTGACTATCCCGGATCATTCGCACGCCGCCGCCGCGCTGCTCGCCATGAAACACGGCAAGCACGTCTTCTGTCAGAAGCCGCTCGCACACACGCTGACCGAA
Source organism: Gemmatimonadaceae bacterium (assembly GCA_036273715.1). Classification (NCBI taxonomy): domain Bacteria; kingdom Pseudomonadati; phylum Gemmatimonadota; class Gemmatimonadia; order Gemmatimonadales; family Gemmatimonadaceae; species Gemmatimonadaceae bacterium. The sequence continues at coordinate 31,463 of DASUHB010000074.1, read as the reverse complement.
GTGAAGGCGATAATGGATGCTGCCGCGCACACGAAGGTCGCCACGCAGATGGGCAATCAGGGTCACGCCGGCGCCGGCACGCGCCTCATCCGCGAACTCGTGGAAGCGGGTGCGATCGGGACCGTGCGCGAAGTGCACTACTGGACCGACCGGCCGATCTGGCCCCAGGGCCTCGAGCGGCCGCTGGCGGCATACGAAGTGCCGCCGTGGCTGGACTGGAATCTCTGGTTAGGCCCGGCGCCGGCCCGCCCGTACAATCCCGCGTACGCGCCGTTCACCTGGCGCGGCTGGTGGGACTTCGGCTGCGGCGCGTTAGGCGACATCGCGGCGCACGCCATGGATGCGGCGTTCTGGACCTTGAACCTCGGCTTCCCGGCGCGCATCGAGGCCGAGACGACCGAGCTCTATCCCGAGACCGCGCCCAAGCTGTCGCGCATCGTCTACGAGTTCGGCGCACGCGGCGCGCGCGCACCGGTGCGCGCGGTGTGGCACGACGGCGGTCTCGCCGAGGCGCGCCCGGTGGAGCTCGCACCCGAATTCGACTGGCCGCGCTACGCGGATGTCGGCACGCAACTGTGGATCGGCACCGACGGCAAGCTGGTCGCCGATTGCTATGGCGATGCGGTGCGCTTGCTCGACCCCAAACGGCAGGCGGAGTTCTCCGCGCACCCGCCACCGCAGAAGTATCCGCGCACACCGGGCGTGTACCAGGAATGGATTCGCGCGTGCAAGGGCGGTCCGCCGGCGGGTTCCAACTTCGCCGGACACGCGGGGCCACTCACGCAGATGGTGCTCCTCGGCAACCTTGCCATCCGCATGAATCAGGCGCTCGAGCTCAATCCTGAAACGGGCGACGTGACTAACGCAAAGGTGCCCGAGGAGTACGTCCGCACCGAGTACCGTTCCGGCTGGACCCTCTAGACACGGACACGGTCCAGGTCCTCCATGGGATCGCCGCGCACCCACGGCCGGTCGGCAACGTATGCCTCCAGCCGCTCCGCGCCACCAGTCGCGTCGGCGAACGCGACGTAACCGTCCGGCCGCACCAGGTAGACCGCGCCGCGCGCGAATCCCGATCTCGCCATCGCTGCTCGCCACGCGAACGCGTGATATTCGACGCCTAGCTCGGCGCACGCCTGTCGTACGCCCGAAGCGGCTTCCCCGTAGGTGTGAACTTGCCAACGCAGCGACGCCAGCGGCGCGAAGTTCCCCGCCGCGGTCCCATCGCCGTTGGGCGCCACCCACGGGAGCCGATCGCCGGCGCGTATCGATCCAGCCATCCCGACGCTGAGCGCGCTCTCCGGATAGCGGATGCCGAGTTGCGATACCGTGTGAAAGAGAAGATACCGCACCGCGCGAAAACGAAAGAGCAGCGACGCGGCTAACGGAAACAATGTCGTCCGTGCGAACGCCGCGGCCGGGCCTCGCTTGGTCGCGATGGCGAACACGCGATCCGTCGTCGCCACCAACCGGCGTGCGAACGCGATGCGCTCGGTCTCATAGGTGTCGAGCAGGCTCGGATCCGCGCCATCGCGGACGACCGCGGCGAGCTTCCAGGCGAGATTCACGGCGTCGCCGATTCCGGTGTTCATGCCCTGCGCGCCGACGGGACTGTGCACGTGCGCGGCGTCGCCGACGAGGAATGTCCGACCCGTCCGGAACCGGCTCGCCACCTTGTGGTGAACACGGTACGTCGAAAACCAGTTCACCTTCTGCACCTGGAGGTGCATCTGATCCATGGGACGGCGTGCGACGTCATCGAACCCGATGGCCTTCCCGCCGTTAGGCGTCGTGCCGGCCTTGACGGTCCCCACCAGCCGGACGCGCCCCGCGCCTTTCATGTCGAAGATGGCGAGCAGGTCCGCCTCGTCGAGGTCCACGTGAAGTCCGGTGCCGACCGTTGGGCCGCTGGCGTCGACGTCGGCGACGTAAAACAGATGCTCGTACGTTCCGCCGGCGAATCGGGCGCCGGCTTTCTCGCGCACGATGGAGTGCACGCCGTCGCAGCCGGCGAGATATGAGCTCACGCACTCTTCGGTCGATCCGTCCGCATGGCGAAGCGTGGCGCGGATAGCGTCGCCGTCATCCGTAAAGGCGGTGAGCTCGGTTCGTCGCTCGACCACCACACCCATCTCACCGAGTTGCGACACCAACAGGCGCTCGTGCGCGTCCTGCGCGAAGTCGAGCACGAAGGGGAAGGGCGTCGTACCTTCCCCCACGTTCCTGAACGGCACGGTGAGCACCTTCTTGCGCCGCGCCCACAAGGTAATGCTCGGTACGATGAGCCCGCCGGCGATTACCTGCTCGGCGAAGCCCAGTTGCTGGTAGAGCTCGAGCGTGCGCGCGTGCACGCCGAGCGCCCGCGAGAACGGCGCGACATTATCGGTCTTGTCGATGAGGCGAAACGCAACGCCTAACCTGGCGAGCCAGAGGGCGAGCGCGAGGCCTGTTGGCCCCGCTCCGGCGATCAATACCGGCGTGTCGACGCCGTTCATGTGGTTAGGCGGCAACCCAAATCATGTCACGGCCTCCACTCGCCCCTGGCAACCTGCGGCACGAACCCCTCCAATCCGCGCGGCGGAAACTCGACCGTTTTGCCCCGCTCCGCGCTCATGTACGCCGCCATGAGGATGCGCACCACGTCCAGGCCATCGTCGAACGTGAGCAGCGGGGTTTCTTTTCCGAGAAACGCCCGCACGAAATGCCGATCTTCCGCTTCGTAGCCATAGACGGCGGCTTCGCCCGCTACGACGGGCATGAGTCCCATCTCGGCGTTCTGCTTTTCGACGAGATCCTCGCCCGCGCGACCGTGCACTTCGCGGCTGAAAAATACCGTGAGGCCGCTGTCCAACGAATTCCACGCCATCGAGTATTCCGGACCCAGCAGCTCGGCCGAGAGCCGCAGCCCGGCGCCGATGAAACTCCAGGATGTGCTCGCTTCGCCTAACACGGTCCGTCCCTCGGCGTCCTCGAACTCGAGCGTGACGCTCGCGAAGTCCTCCGACGGATGTTTCGTGTAATCGACGTCCTTGCCCATGGTGCGCGCCAGACGCTTTGCGTACTCGGGTCGCGACCACTTGAGGCTTGCGATATGCCCGGTCACCCGCCTCACGGCAAGCGATGACAGCGGGTGACCGGGTTCGGTAAGCAGATGTCGCACCACGAGCGCCGAGTGGCACATCATGTCGTTGAGCACGCCGCCGCCTTGCAGTCGCCCCTGCCAGAACCACGGCGCGTGCGGGCCGCTGTGTTCTTCCGCCGCGCGCGCGAGATACGGGCGGCCCGTTAGTCGCGCACCGCGCGACCAGATCAGATCCCGCCCCTGAACCACCGGAGGCGCGAACGCCTGATTCTCGAGATACCCGTGCATGATGTTCGCGCGCTTCACGGCGCGCGTCAGCCGCGTTGCCTCGGCGACACTTCGCCCCAGGGGCTTCTCGCAGGCAATGCCGCGCAACGGCGCTGCGCGCCCGGCCGCCGCGTCGACGATGGCTTCGATGTTCTCGACGCGCGCGTCGTTGCGGCCGCACAACCAGATCGCGTCGATCGCCGGATCGGCTACCATCGTGGCGATGGTCCTGAATGCACGTGCAGGACCCACGTCGAGCGACCGAGCCAGCGTGGCCGCCTCGGCGGCATGCGCCTCGTGCGGGCTGTACACACCGCGGATCTCCGCGTCCCGCACCGCACGAAAGGCGTGGAGGTGAAAACGCGCATTGAAGCCGCTGCCAATGACGCCGATGCCGAGTGGACCAGTGGTCATGTCTGGATTCGTGCGTTAGGACCAGGCGAACGCTCTTGCGCGCCCGCAGGCGGTACCTTAGTCATGTCCTCGATCTGTCGAAAGTCGAGGCAACGAAGGTCGATATCCGGCCCGGATGCCTCGCCCTGACGACGATGACTCAGAAAGTGAACGCATGCTGCCATCGATGGCCACCGAAAAGCAAATCGATGTCACGATGAATGTCGATCCCGAGGTTGGCGCGAGTTCACGCCGCACCTGGTATTGATTTACGTGCAGATGCCGATCGACACGCGCACCTTGCCGGACCCCACGACGGTCGATGACGAGCGGCGCCAGCTCGCACGCCAATCAGGCGCGTTCGACCTCGTGAGCCGTTCGCCGGAGATGCCGGATCTCGCTCGGTCATCGGCGTGGCGATCCGTACCCCTTCCGCAGACCAGGCGGTCGGGCCGGCGCCAGCGGTCCAACGCGTCGAATACGATTCGCCGCTCATTCATCAGTTGCAGCGCCAGGTGGCGCTGCGATCCGACATCTCCCGCCGGGTGTCGCTGCGGGCGGCAGCTCTGCCGGTGCTGAACACGATCGCCAACGCTCTTGCCCAACGCGGCGATGCGGAGGGCTCGCTGCAGGATGTCCTGACGCAGTGCGTCGATGCGGCCGGGCTGTCCCGCGCTGCGATCCTCGTGCGCGGCGCCGATGGGTGGCGCTGCGTGGCTCAGGTCGGTTACAGCGAAGACATCGCGGCGGGACTTCCGACGCTGTTCGGGCACGCCGATCTGCTGGATTTGGTCCTCGATGAAGGCAAACCAATCGCGATACCATCGTCCAGCGTGCCGCAGGCCGTGGCCGGTGATTTCCTGCACCGCGCGAGCACGTTGGAAGCGATGCTGGCGCCGATCAGTGCTCGGGGCGAGGAGCAGGGCGTGCTGCTGTTCGACTCGGCGAGCAAATCGTTAGGCGGCGACGAATGGCTCGCGTTCGCCCGCACGGTGGCGTTCCAGGTCGGGCAAGCGATCGCGCTGAGCCGCATTTTCGAGCAGCTGGCAAGCTCGGAACAACGCCATCGACTGCTGTTCGAGCACACGCCGCTGCCCTCGTGGGTCTTCGATCGCGAAACGCACCGCATCCTGGCGGTGAACGTCGCGGCGACGCAGGCCTACGGGTACACGAAAGACGAGTTCCTGTCGCTCACCATCGATGCGCTTCGGCCGCCCGAGGAAGTGCAGCGGCTGCACCACGAGCTCGACCAGCCGCCGCACGCCCTCCACTCCGTGGGCACGTGGCGCCACCGCACCAAATCCGGCGCGGTGATGGACGTCGAGATCAGCGCCTGCAGCCTAACGTGGGAAGGCCGCCCGGCCGAGCTCGTGGTGATCAACGACGTCACGGCGCGCCAGCGTGCCGAGCGCGAGCTGCGCGAGGTGCAGAACCGTCTCGCGCAAGCGCTCACCTCGAGCAACGCGGTGCTCTACGTGACGAAGCTGCGAGGCGCAAACTTTCACGGCGTGTGGGTGAGCGACAACATCACGCGGTTCATCGGGTACAGCGTCGAGGAAGTTCTGGCCGACGGATGGTGGATCGCCGGCGTCCATCCCGACGACATGGCGCGCACCCTCGAGGCGCAGAACGAGTTGGCGCGAACCGGTCGCATGGTCTACGAGTACCGGTTTCGGGAGCGCTCGGGCACGTATCGCTGGATCCGGGACGAGTCACGCGTCGTCGGCGACACGTTCGGCGAGGACGCCGAGGTGGTGGGCGTCTGGGTGGACGTCACGGAACGGCGCCAACTCGAGGAGCAATTCCGACAGGCGCAGAAAATGGAAGCCGTTGGGCGATTGGCGGGCGGCGTCGCGCACGACTTCAACAATCTTCTCACCGCGATCACCGGCTACTCGGATTTGCTGCTCATGGACCTCGATCCGCAGGACGAGCGGCGTCAGGACGTGGCCGAGATCAAGCGCGCGGCGGTCGCGGCGGCGGACCTCACGCGGCAGCTGCTCGCCTTCAGCCGTCGGCAGGTGCTCGCACCGCGGATCATCGATCTCAATGCGGTGGTGTCCGGCGCGCAGAAGTTGTTGGGCCGACTCATCGGCGAGGACGTCACGGTCGAAACGCGGCTCGACCCGGCGCTCGCGTCGGTGCGGGCCGATCCCGGCCAGATGGAGCAGGTGCTCATGAATCTCGCCGTCAACGCGCGCGACGCCATGCCTAACGGAGGTCGGCTGACGATCGAGACCGCCAACGTGATGGTCGATACGGAATTCGCGCCCGAGCGGCCCGGCCCCGCGGCCGGACCACACGTGTTGATGGCCGTCAGCGACACCGGCATCGGGATGGACGAGGCGACCAAGGCGCGCATCTTCGAGCCGTTCTTCACGACCAAGGAGATCGGGAAGGGGACAGGGTTAGGCCTGGCGACCGTATACGGCATCGTCAAACAGAGCGACGGATTCATCTGGGTGTACAGCGAGCCGGGAAAGGGATCGACCTTCAAGATTTATTTGCCGCGGGTCGATGGGCCGCCCGAGTCATTGGAGACGGGCGAGCGACCTGCACGATCGCTGCGCGGCACCGAAACCATCATGGTCGCCGAGGATACCGCGGCGGTGCGCGCGGTCGTGCGTGATGTGCTGGAGCGCCATGGCTACACGGTGGTCGAAGCGGCGACCGGCCGCGAAGCAGCGCAGCTCGCCGGCCGCCGGCCGGGCGGCATCGATCTGTTGGTCACCGACGTCGTGATGCCGGAGCTGAGCGGGCGGGATCTGGTTCGCGAGCTACGGACCGTCAAGCCCGATCTCAAGGTGCTCTACATGTCGGGATACACCGACGACGCCGTGCTGCGGCAGGGCATGCTCGAGCCGGGGGCGGCCTTCATCCAGAAGCCGTTTCGCCCCGACCACCTGGCGCGGCGGATCCGCGATCTCCTCGACGCGACGCCGGCGCGGCCTGTCTAACGGACTAACCGACGCCCAGCTTGTGGAGCGCGGCCGACGGACACCCCGTCCACTGCGGGACGTACACGTTGCCCTCGTACTGCAGATCGGCCACGCCCATCTTGCTCGAGTAAAATCCGGACGCGGTGAAGTCGCGAAACCGGTTGAAGAACGCCACGCCCTGGCTGAATTCGGGCCTGGCGCGGCTCGGCCACGCAATGTCGTCGAGCACGGCGTTGCGCTCGTTCGTCGTGCACTGCACGAAGGGGTGCCCGAATCGATCCGCGCATTCGTGGTCCAGCCACGCCAGGCCGCCGCGAATGGGCAGACTGTCCTCGGGGTACAGCGTCAGGATGCGATCCATGAACTCCGGCACCGCGGCGTCGGTCGCGCTCCCCGATCGCTCGTCGCGCGGAATGATGATGTCGACCAGCACGTTCACCGTCTCCCATTCATGGGGCGTGAAGACGCTCGGCTGATGGGCGCCCGCAACGGAGCGCGCAGTGTCCGCGCCGGCCGTCGCGGCCACCTTCGTCGCCGTGCGTTCCGCGCTGTTGCACGCCGTGGCGAGCGTGCCGAGCACTACGAGCTCGAGCATCGAGCGGCGCGACATGCCGTTGCCGTTAGGCGATGCCGGCTCCGCCCCCTCGCGTTCGTCGTCGTGATCCGTCATATCGCCCCGGCCTTGCGCTGTTCGGTGATGTAGTCCGCCGTCCGCCAGGCCAACGCGAGAATCGTCCACGTCGGATTCTTGTCGGCCTGCGACACGAACGGGCCGCCGTCGGCCACGAACAGGTTGGGTACGTCGTGCGCCTGGCAGTGCGCGTTGAGCACCGAATTGCCCGGGTCGCGGCCCATGCGCGTCGTGCCTAACTCGTGGATGATCTGGCCGCCGTTCGCGATGCCGTAGCCGCGCTCCTTCGTCGGCATCGGCGAGAACACCTCGCCGCCCATCTCGTGCACGATCGCCCGGAACGTCTGCTGCATGTGGCGCACCTGGTTGTACTCGTGGTCGGTCCACTTCCAGTGGAAGCGCAGCACGGGTATCCCCCAGCGATCCACCGTTTCGTGATCGAGCTCGCAATAGCAGTCGGCGTTCGGAATCATCTCGCCGCGCCCCGAAAATCCGACGGACGCGCCGTAGTAATGGCGATACGCATCCTTGAGCGACTTCCCGTACCCGCCCGCGTTCGGATACCGCTGGATGCCGCCCATGGCGCCGTAGGCCGGCATCTCCAATCCGCCCCACAACTCGATGTGGTAGCCACGTGGGAAATCCAGGTGCTTGTTGTCGAGCCACCACGGCATGTAGAGATGATTGCCGCCGACGCCGTCTTCATTGTGCGGAATGTGGTCGACCATCTTCGGGATGTAGCCGGCCACGTCCGTTCCGGTGGTATCGGTCAGATAACGCCCAACGACGCCGCTCGAGTTGGCGAGCCCCTGCGGAAATCGCGAGGACTTCGAATTGAGCAGCAGGCGAGCGGACTCGCACGCGCTCGCGGCCAGCACCACGACGCGCGCTCGCACGTGCTCGACCGTCCCGGTCTTCTTGTCGACGTACGACACGCCCGTCGCCATGCCGCGCCCGTCTGTCGTGACCTCGTATGCCATCGCGCTCGTGAGGAGCGTCAACTTGCCGCTCTGCTTCGCCGGCGGAATGAGCACGCCCGAGCTCGAGAAATTCGAGTTCGTCTTGCAGCCGCGGTTGCACTGGCCGCAGTGATGACAGGCGGGTCGGCCGTTCAGCGGCTGCGTGAGAATCGATAGCCGGGCCGGAATACACGTGACGCGCAGCTTGTCCGCGGCTTGCTTGATCAGCAGCTCGTAGCAGCGCGGCGCGGGCGGCGGCTGAAAAATCCCGTCCGGATTGTTGTGCAGGCCCTCGACGCTGCCGAAAACTCCGATCAGGCGATCGACGCGATCGTAGTACGGTTTCAGATCGTCGTAACTGATCGGCCAGTCGTCGCCTAACCCATCGAGGCTGCGGCGGCGAAAATCATCGGGCCCGAATCGCAGCGAGATGCGGCCCCAGTGGTTCGTGCGTCCGCCGACCATTCTCGCGCGCCACCAATCGAACTTCGTGCCGGCCGCAGTCGTGTAGGGTTCGCCGTCGATGTCCCACCCGCCGATACAGCCGTCGAACTCGCCGAACGGCCGCTCCCTGGAGCCGCGCCCGCGCCTCGGCGATTGGTACGGCCACTCCATCATCTTCGAGTCGGTGGCGTTGTCCCATGGTCCGCCGGCCTCGAGCATCACCACATCCGCGCCGGCCTGCGTGAGCACGTACGCCGACATTCCGCCGCCCGCCCCCGAACCCACGATGCATACGTCGTACGTCTTGCGTGTTCCTGCAGCCTGCATGGATCTCCTCGGATCAGTCGATCGCGCGAATCCAGATGCCGCGATATCGAACGCGGTTGTTGTGGTCCTGCAGCTCGAGCGGCAGGCTGTCGGGCGTCACGTGGTAGGGTGGCCGGACCTTGTTGGCCGTCGGACCGCTCAGCGCCACGTTGTCCTGCACCAGCACGCCGTTGTGGAACACCGTTAGGCGTGCGGGCGACGTCACCGCGCCGCCGGCGTCGAACCGCGGCCGGTGGAAGATAATGTCGTAAGACTGCCACTGTCCCGGCGGTCGGCTCGCGTTGACTAACGGAGGAAACTGGCCGTAGACCGCCGCCGCCTGGCCATCGGGATAGGTGTCGTTGTGGTACGAATCGAGCACCTGCACCTCGTACAGCCCCATCAGGAACACGCCGCTGTTCCCGCGCTCCTGGCTCTCGCCTTTCGGCGGCGTCGGCGTTGCCCATTCGACGTGCAACTGGCAATCGCCGAACGCGCGCGCCGTCACGATGTCGCCCGTGCCGGGCTCGACCTCGAAATAGTCGCCGTGCACCGCCCAACGCGCCGGGCCGCCGTCGTGCTGACGCCACGCCGAAAGCGAGCCGTGATCGAAGAGCACGATCGCATCGGCCGGCGGCGGCACCGGCGGTCGCTCGGGACCGGGATCAACGACCGGCGGCCTGGGCCGATCCATCGAGTGCTGCGGCCAGCGCGTGTCCACCTGGCATCGCGCGCTCGACACGCCGATCGCGGCCAGTGTTGCCGCAATCGCCACGCATGGAGCGAATCGCATCAGGAACGAAGGTGAGAGAAGTGAGCCAACCGACGAGGCCACCTGTTTATACGGCGCTGTCACGCACGTGACAAGTGGCCAGCCCGCGCACCCGTTGGCGATTCCCACGCTTCCGCATAGAATCCACGTCCGGATATCGCATGCTCATTTCTCTCCTGTCGTTCGCGCTGCTCCTCCAGGCGCCGAACCCCGCTCGATCGGACAGCACCGTCTACGACGGACGGTTGCGTCAGCTCGATGTCGCGCCGCCGCGCATCGACACGACGATCACCGTCGACGGCACGCTCGACGAGCCCGTCTGGCGCCGCGCTGCGCACCTCACCGGATTCTCCGAATATCGCCCCGTCGACGGATCGGCGGCGACCGACTCCACCGACGTGCTCGTGTGGTATTCCGGCGATGCGATCTACTTCGGCATCCGCGCGTACGAGCCCCACGGCAACGTCGTCCGAGCCACCCTTGCCGACCGCGACAACATCGACGCGGACGACAATATCCAGATTCTGCTCGACACCTACTCCGATCATCGCCGCGCGTTCATGTTCGCCGTCAATCCACTCGGCGTTCAGGAAGACGGCGTGCGCAGCGAAGGACAGGATGCCGGCGCGGCGGGCGGCGGCTCGGGGCCCAACGCGCGGTTCGATGGCACGATCGATCTCAATCCCGACTTCGTCTGGGAATCGCGCGGGCACGTCACATCCTGGGGATACGAAATCGAAGTGCGGATCCCGTTCCGCAGCATCCGCTTTCAGGGTGTCGATCCGCAAACGTGGGGCATACAGATCGTGCGTGAAGTGCAGCACTCGGGCTACGAGGACACGTGGACGCCCGTCGTGCGCGCGAACGCCAGCTTCCTCATCCAGGCAGGCCGCCTCGTCGGCCTAACGCACATGCACCGCGGCCTGGTCATGAACGTCATTCCGGAAGCCACCACCAAGGTGGACGGCGACTCGGTGAACGGGGTCTACCGCTATTCCACGACGCCCGCGCTCGGCGGGTCCATGTTCTGGGATGTGACGAACGGACTCGGACTGAGCGCCACCGCGCATCCCGACTTCTCACAGGTCGAGGCCGACGTCGCGCAGGTCACGCTCAACCAACGATTCGCGTTGTTCTTTCCGGAGAAGCGTCCGTTCTTTCTCGAGGGTCTCGATCAGTACGACACGCCCAACCGCCTCATCTACACGCGCGACATCGTCCAGCCCGACGCCGGCGCCAAGCTCACCGGCAAAATCGGTGATCTGAACATTGCCTATCTGGGCGCCGTCGACGAGCGCGATACCGCCACCGGCAGCGACCCCGTGTACAACATTCTGCGCCTGCGTCGCGATCTGGGGGCGAGCTCGAATCTCGGACTCGTCTACACCGATCGCATCGATGGCGGCGACTACAATCGCATGGGCGGCGTCGATGCGCGCTTCCTGTGGCACAAGATCTGGTTCTCGCAAGTGCAGTTCGTCGGCTCGGCGACTAACGACAGTTTGGGCCATCGCAATGGCGCACTCTGGGATGTCACGCTCGGCGACCGCACCGGCCGCGCGTACGGCAACCACGTCGAGTTTCTCGGCGTGAGCCCGGACTTCGTGGCGGCGAGCGGCTTCGTGAACCGGACGGGATTCGTCCGCGCCATGATCTTCAACCGCTACACGCTCTACGGCGGTCCGGGCGCGCTGGTCGAGCAGGTCTCGTTTTTTCTCAACGCCCAACCGCTCTGGAACTACGCCGACTTCGGCAAGTTAGGCGGCACGTTCGAGGGCGGCTACTCGGCGCAGGCGTCGACGACGCTGCGTGGCGGCTGGAACATCGGTCTGACCGTCAACGACAACTTTCAGCGATTCGACAGCACGTCGTACCGGGGCTACGGCGTCGTGGCCGGCGCAGACACCAGCGCGTTCGTGCTGCCCCACGGGCTCTACTCGCTGTACGGCCAGAGCGTGAGCCTCACGTCGCCCAACCGCAAAGTCGTCGTGAATGCGACCGCCGGCATCGACGATGCCGTCCTCTTCGCCGAGGCGAGCCGGGGCCGCGAGGTCACCGGCAGTCTGGATGTCGCCTGGCGACCAACGCCGCTGTTTCGCTTCGACGCCTCGTGGATCTACGACCGTCTCTCTCGCCTGCGCGACGGCAGCGAGTTCGCGATCACGAACATCCCCCGCCTGCAGGTGGAATACCAGCTCACGCGCTCGATTTTCCTGCGTTACATCGGGCAGTACGTGGCGCAGCGACAGGCGGCGCTCGAGGATCCGCGCACCGGCGCGCCGCTCGTGCGGCGCGACTCGACGAACGCCGCGTACGCCGCGCTCGGCGCCTTCTCGTCCAATAGCTTCCGCAACGACGTCCTCCTCTCGTACAAGCCGGTCCCGGGCACCGTTTTTTTTGCCGGCTACGGCACGTCGCTCAGCGAACCCACGGCGTTCCAATTTTCGCGCTCGATGTACCGCACGACGGACGGCGTGTTTGTGAAGGTGAGCTACCTGTTCCGCCTCTAGCGTGGCCGCGTCGTGTTCGTTTCTTCGCGAGCTCGCGCCGCCCTGCGAAATTGTCCCAGGAGCCCGTGCCGGATCCAGTACGCCGCCCCGGCGCCGATCTGCGCGTAGTGGCGGAACACTCGCGTCGGAAACCGCGCCCGGCGAACATCGGCTGCGAAGGCACGCCGGTGGAAGGCGAGATCCTGCTGGATGCGCCGGAGGATGACGGCGTCGCCGGCCAGCAAATACTTGCAGAACAGGGCGCCCCGGGCGACGGTGTAGGCGCGCGTCAGATCGCGCACCTGCGCATCCGTGCGCCGGCCATGGTTGTGATAGACGAGGGCCTCCGGCGTGTATGCCATCTGGATTCCGGCCCGCAGCGCGCGGTACACGAAGTCCACGTCTTCCCCCGCGCGGGCGCCTGTCCCGCCGCCTAACGCAACGTCGAACGGCCCGATCGCCTCGAACGCCGATCGCCGGAAGGACATGTTGCAGCCGATGATGTCGTCCAGCTCGAATAACGCCGTGATTCGCCGGCGCTCGCGCGACGTGCGCGTCGTGGTCGGACGGTCCCGAGCGTCGTACAACTCCACCCGGCCGCCCAGCATGCCTAACGTCGGCGCGCGCCTGAACTCCTCGTAGACCGCCGCCAGCCACTTGGAATCGGGAACACAATCGTCGTCCGTGCACAGCAGCACTTGGCCGCGCGCCGCCGCGAGCCCGGCGTTTCGCGCGCGCGCGAGCCCCGGCATCGGTTCCCGCACGATCTGCATCGGCAGCAGCGTCTCGAACGATGCGAGCGTTGCCGGCGTGTCGTCCGACGATCCATTGTCGACGACGATCAGCTCCCACCGCACGCCGGGGGGCACCTCGAGCCGCTGCAGGCTTTCCAGGAGCAGCGTCATCGCGCCGCTGCGATTGCGCGTGCAGACGATCACGCTTGCGTCCACCGCGTCGGCGGTCGGCGTCGTCACCACGACCATTGCTCCACCGCGCGCACCGCGTCCGCCGCGGTCTCTGCCCACCGGACGATCGGCGCATCCCTCGTCCACGTCTCGTAGAACGCACGCACCTTCCCATAGCTGTTGTCGAGCACCACGTGCGGAATGCCGAGCAGCAGGCTGAGAATGTGGCCGTGCAGGCGATCCGTGATCACGGTGTGACCGGCCGCCAGCATCTTGCATCCGCTCCGCACCCGCTGCTTCGATGCGGCGACGCCTAACCGCATCAACGGCCCGTGCGCGTACGGCCCGATGCTCGGGTGCGCCGACACGAAGCTGTGGCCGAGGCGCTCCGCTCGGGAGATCGGCGATCGCCGGCTCAGTGCCCAATCGAACGTCGCGTAGCCGCCCGCGCCGGCGTGTGGCGCGGCCTCGCGATCCTGGCGCCCCAGCCACGCCACGCGCGAGCGCGGCGCCGCCGTTCGGGCAAGCGGGCCCAACGCGAACGCGAGATCGGGACACATTTCGCTCGGCGCGTCGAACTGCGCGCGCGCACTGGCCAGGCTCCGATGATCGCGAAGCAGCACCGTGAGCTTCCGATGCGCCGCGAACGCCGTCCGTGCGCGCGCCAGCGCGGCCGCATCGCGAAAGTGCAGCGATTGCGGCAGCTGAATGACCGGCACGTCCGGGAAGTCGGCCAGCACCCGCTCGCGCAACTGCTGGTGGAGCGGCCACACATCGCCGAGGCTGCCGCCGCCGGAGAGCAGAATCACACCGCCGCCTAACTGACGGGCGAGCGTCTCGCGCGAGTATGTGTCGATGCTGCACGCGTAGCAGACGCGGACGCCCGCGCGGCGCAGCAGCGCGAGCGTGCCGAGATGGATCGCGCTGTCGCCGACGTTCTGGTGCGTCGGCACATCGAGCAGCGCCGCCTGCGATACGCCGGCCAGCAGCCGGCGCACCGTCTCGTCAAGCCTGCTGCCTAACGCCTGCACGAGTGCCGTCGCGCTGCCCGCGGCATCGGCCCGGATCACTGTTCGGGCGCGCGGCTGCGGAGCGGCGGCCACGACCCCGATGCGTCAGCGAGAACCGCCGGCGGCGGTCGAGGGCGCCGCCACCACCCGCGCCCGCGGCAGCAGGTGCGACGTCCCCGAAAATGTCAGCGCGCCGGCCTCGACCTGCACCGTCACGCCGGGACCTGCCACGACGTCGCGCCGCGTCTCGGCGTCCCACACGGCCAGCTCGAGACTGTACACGCCCGGCGCCACGTTGAATTGCAGCTCCACGTCCATCTCGAACGGACCGCGCGCCGGCAGCGATGCGCCGCAGTCGGCGGCCGACGCGCTGAACACGAGCCGCCCCGTCGAGAGCGCCCGCACGCGCAACGAGAAATCCCGCGACGCAGCGTCGCTGGCCGGCCGCACGTCTCCGCTCAGTCGAAACTGCGCCCGCTCGCCCGACCGCACCGGCAGCTCGGATTCGAGCGACAGCGCATCGAACGTGAGCGCCGACGTATGGCTCGCCGCCGACTCGCTGTTGCGCGCGCTCTCGAGATACGCCTCGATGCACTCGGTGGGCGTCCCGCGCTTCGCGATGCGTCCGCGCTCGAGCAGGAGCGCGTGCGTACACAGCGACGCGATGCGCTCCAGCTGGTGCGACACGAGCACCACCGGAATCCCGCTCGTGCACAGCTCCTGAATGCGGTCGAACGCTTTCTGCTGAAACCGCATATCGCCGACCGAGAGCACCTCGTCGATCACGAGAACGTCGGGGCTGATGTGCGCCGCGATCGCGAAGCCGAGCCGCGCGTTCATGCCGTTCGAGTAGCGCTTGACCGGCGTGTCGATGAACGCATCGATCTCGGCGAACGAGACGATCTCGTCGAATCGGGTCTTGATCTCGCTGCGCTTCATCCCGAGGATGGCGCCCTGCAGGAACACGTTCTCGCGGCCCGTGAGGTCGGGGTGGAAACCGGCCGCAACCTCGATCAGCGCGCCCGCGCGCCCGGTGATCGCGCAGCGTCCGCGCGTCGGCACCAGGATGCGCGTGAGCAGCTTGAGGATGGTCGACTTGCCCGCCCCGTTAGGCCCGAGAATGCCGAGCGCTTCGCCGGGGCGCACCTCGAACGAGACGTCGCGCACCGCCCAGAACTCTTCGCCCGACAGCTCATCCCGCGCCGGTCCGCGGCCGGCGAGCCGGCGCACCGCGGCCGGCACGAGATCGCGCAGGCTGTCGTGCAGCTCGCCGCGCGCGAATTTTTTCCATACTTGCTCGAACTGGATGCGCGGCGCGCCGGTCATGTCAGACATATTCGGCGAACTTGCCCTCGGTCCGGTGGAACACGACCACGCTCACGAGGAGGCCGAGCACGGCCCAGGCCGCGCCGTAGGCGAGATACCACGGGCTCCAGGCGACCACCGCGCCCGTCTTGCCCGCGATGACGAGTGGCTGGAGCAGGTTGTGCCCCTCCACCACGCTGAGGCGCAGCCCCTCGAGCAGCGGCGCCAGGGGATTCAACATCATCAGCCGCGCGCCTAACGGGCCGAACATGCGCGGCTCGAAGAACACTGGCGTGAAGAAGATCCCGAACGTGAGCATGACCTGCACAATGTACTTCACATCCCGAAAGAACAAATTGGCGCAACCGAGGAACAACGCCGCTCCCGCCGTCACGCAGAAGATCAACGCCGCCAGCAGCGGCACCCATAACACGGCGAGCCCGTAGTGAATGCCCAACAGCGGAAGCGCGATCCCCACCGTGACCGCGCCGATCGTCGAATCGAACGACTGCGCGAACGTGGCCGACAGCGGCAGGACCTCCCGCGGGAAGTAGATCTTCGAGACCAACGGAAGATTTCCGGTTAGGCTGGTGGTGGCAAATCCGATCGCGCCGACGAAGAACGCCCACGGCAAGGCTTTCACCGCCATCCCCGCGATGACGTCGCGCGCCACGTGGCCGCCCCCCATGTACGCCATCGCAAAGCGCACCAGCGTCCCCGCCGCCACGATCAACGCCGGCATCAGGATCGCCCAGGCGAAGCCCATCACCGCCTGCTTGTAGCGGATACGCACATCGCGCAGCGTGAGCTCGTAGAGCAGCTCGCGATACTTCCACAGCTCGTCCACGGCGATCTGGCGAAGATCGCTCCACAGCGAATGCCGCCGCGGCGCGGGAAGGTCTCTGGTCAGCACGAGGTCGGTCATATCCGGGAGCAGGCGATCCAACGATAAGGCGGGCGGCAAACGGTGCCGCGTGGAACGTGACCCGTTCCGATGAGGGGGCGCGTCATGGTCCCCGCACGGGCCAAGTCCATCGCGCGCCATGATTTCGGCAGCTATCATGCCACGCCGCTCCTCGATGATACGCGCGGTCCAGTCACCGCGACAAGCCATTGCCTGTTGCTTCCACCTCACAGGGTGAACGCGCCGGTGCTCAAACGCTCACTCACCGTCCTCTCGCTCGTCTTCGTTCTCTATTTCACCACCTCGGGCGGGCCGTTCACCACTGAGGGCCTCGTCGCCGAAGTCGGACCGGGGCTGGCGCTGCTCATCATGCTGCTCGTACCGATCCTGTGGTCCGTGCCCGAGGCGCTGATCATCGGCGAGCTCGCCAGCATGCTCCCGGAGGAAGGCGGCTACTACCGATGGGTGCGGCGGGCGTTCGGTCCTTTCTGGGCCGTTCAGAACGGCTGGTGGACCTGGATGTACTCGTTGGTCGACATGGCGATCTATCCGGTTCTGTTCACGCAGTACCTGGGCTTCTTCCTCCCATCCCTCGGCCCGGATGCGCGATGGCTCGTGGCACTGGTGGTCATCTGGACGGCGGCCGCGATCAATCTTCGCGGCGCGCTGCCGGTTGGGCGCGTATCGGTCGTGTCCGGCGCCTTCATCATTCTCGCGTTCCTGGCGATGTCGCTCGCCGCGCTGCCGCACATCACGCACGTCCCGTGGCACCCGCTGCTCAAGCCCGGCCGGACGCCGGCGGGTGCGTTGGGCATCGGGCTCTCGATTGCGCTCTGGAACTACATCGGCTGGGACAACGCCTCGACGGTGCAGGGCGAAGTAGTCGACGCCTCGCGCAGCTACCCGCGCGCCCTCGCCGTCGCCCTCCCGTTAGTCACGCTCGGCTACCTCACGGCGCTCGCGGCGGCGCTCGCCGCCACCGACTGGACCCGTTGGAGCGACGGCGCGTGGCCCGCGATCGCCCGCGCCGCGACCGGATCGTTAGGCGGTTCGGCCCTCGCCGTGTGGATCGGCGCCGCCGGCATGGTGAGCGCGCTGGCGCTCTTCAACGCGCTGCTCCTCTCGTACTCGCGCATCCCGCTCGCCATGGCCCTCGACGGCTATCTGCCCGCGTGGCTCGGGCGCACGGACGACCGGGGCACGCCCCGCAATGCCGTCGTCGTCTCCGCGCTCTGTTACTCGGTGTTCGTCCTGCTCTCCATCCAGGGGCTCGTCGTCGCCGACGTGCTGCTCTATGCCATGGCGCTCTTCCTCGAGTTCGGCGCGCTCATCCAGCTTCGCCGCACCGAGCCCGAGCTGCGCGGCGCTTTCCGCATTCCGGCTGGCCGCGCCACGGTGACGCTCCTGGCCGCGCTCCCGCTCGTGATTCTGTTGGGCGTGCTCGCGCTCGAGATGCGCGACGGCGAGTACGGCCGCCCGGCCGTTGCCGGCGCCATCGCCGCCGCGCTGCTCGGGCCCCTGGTGTACGCGGCCATGCGCCGCCGCCGCCGCGCCGCTGCGTAAGGCATCGACACTCGCGCCCGGCCGCGCCCGTGCTATCTTCGTGTCGCCCGCGCCGTTCTCTTTCCCTCCGCACAGGGATCTCCCACGAACATTCCCACGGGCCAGCCCGGCGAAACGCTCCCGTTGGACAGCGCGTGGGGCGCCGTGCGCGACGCATTGCTGCGCGGTCTCACCCACGCGCTGAGCAATCGCGTCATGGCCATCGCGACGCTCTCCGACCTGGCCGGCGACGCCGGCGCGGCCGTAACGACGCGCAGCGTGCTCGCCTCGGAAGCCGGTCGTCTGGATGCGCTGCTCCAGCAGTTCCGCCTGCTGTCGCCGCCGCCGCCGGGACCTCCGGAACCGCTCAACGTCGCCGACGTGCTGTCCCCGCTCGTCGAGCTCGCGGCGCGTCATCCCGACGTCGCGGGTACGCCCAGCGACATTCGCGTCGCCGGCGGCGTGCAGCCGGCGTTCGTCGACACCGGACATGTCGGACGCATCGTGCCCGCGCTCGTGATCGCCGCCATGCGCGTCGCGCGACGCGTCCGCGCGACCCGCGTCCAGGTGGATGTGCTGGGCGATGCGCGATGGGTGGTCATCCGTGCGACGGCCGGCGACACCGGCCCGACGGGCGCGCAATCGAACGAGGCCGCAGCCGGCGCGCCGGCGATCGGCATCGCCGAAACCGCGCGGGGCGCGTGCTACGAGCTCCTCATGCCGACGCTGGCCGCGGCGCGACGCCGCGAGCGCGGCGCGAGTTAGGCGTTAGGCGACCGAGCGCATCGGCGCCAGCGCCGCGCGCAGCCGGCCCATCGCCTTCTGCTTGATCTGCGAGACGCGCGACTCCGTCACCTCGAGCACCCGCGCGATGTCCTGCAGCTTGAGCTCCTCGAGAAAATACAGCGTCAACACGCGCCGCTCGACGTCCGGCAGCTCGAGCAACGCGGCCCGCAGGTGGGCGAGCTCCTGCTCGCGCGTCAGGCGCGCTTCCACTTCAATGCCGTCGCTCGCCGCGAGCGACTCGCCCAGCGTCCGCACTTCTCCTTGCTCGCCGGTGCCGGGCATCGGATCGTCGAGGCGCAGCATCGCCGTGCTCGCCGCATCCGCCTGCCACCGGCTCACCGTCTCGACGTCGACGCCCATCCGCACCGCCGTCTCCCGCGCCATCGGCGTCCGGCCGAGGTCGTGCGCCAGCCCCGCCTGCGTCGCGCCTAACGCCCGAGCGCGGCGGCGGATCGATGACGGCACGTGATCCAGCCGGCGCAGCTCGTCCACGATCGCGCCGTGGATGCGCGGCACCGCGTACGTGCTGAACGCCAACCCCCGATTCGGGTCGAACCGGTCGATCGCTTCGGCCAGGCCAAGCGTGCCGGCGCTCACCAGCTCGTCCAGCTCCACGGCGCCGCCCAACCGGCGATGAACGCCGCGCGCCACGTGGTATACGAGACTGAGATGGGCCGCCATCAACTGCTCGCGACCCTGCGCGTCACCCGCCGCCAACCGCTGCCACAGATCCGCGTCCGACATCGTGCCTCACCGAAGGAGTCCCGGCCGGACCACTGGTGCGTCGTCCGGACGACCCCCTCAAAAGCAACCGGTGTTCCACACTCGATTGGACGGATTTCATGCGTCCGCCGGCGGCGGCGCCGCATGCCTAACGGCTTGTGCGGGTGTCTGTTAGGCGGTCCCTGAACGGGCGCCGGCATCGCGTCGACCCGGCGCCCGAGGGCGGCCGGACGGCAGGGCAAGAGTGCCCCGCGGCAGGTATTGCCGGACCGGACCGGGCAACCGTTGCCGCGCCCGGCACCGGCTCAGTCGTCGGCAGCTTCCGACGACGCCGCCGGCGGCCCGTTCAATTTGTAGCGCAGCGTACGCACGCTGATCCCGAGCAGCGCGGCCGCCCGCGTCCGGTTCTGACCCGTAACCTCGAGCGCCTTGGCGATCAACACCTCTTCGGCAGCGTCCAGGCTCAGTGACGTAAACACCACGCCATCGCCGAGCGCGCCGGAGGCCGAGCCGTTGGTCGCGCCGTTGGTCGACACCAACTGCACGGGCGCAGCCGCCCGTCCGTTCTTGAACGTGTCCTGGTCTAACGAACGCGCCTGAAGTATGGGATCCGAGCTCAGAATCACCGCGCGCTCGATCACGTGCTGCAACTCGCGCACATTCCCCGGCCACTCGTGCTGCTGCAGCAGCGCCAACGCCTCGGCCGAAATTCCGGCGACATCCTTGCCCGCATCGGCCGCCGCGCGCAGCGCGAAGCGATGCGCCAGCACCGGGATGTCGTCCAGACGCTCGCGAAGCGGCGGAATGCGCACCGGAATCACGCTGAGACGGAAAAACAGATCCTGACGGAACCGGCCCGCCGCCGCTTCCGCGGCGAGATCACGGTTCGTCGTCGCGACCACGCGCACGTCGACGCGAATCGGCGAGGTGCCGCCCACCCGCTCGAATTCCTGCTCCTGCAACACGCGCAGCAGCTTCGCCTGCAGATCGAGACGCATTTCGGAAATTTCATCGAGCAGCAGCGTGCCGCCGTGCGCTCGCTCGAACGCGCCTTCGACTCGCTTGAGCGCACCCGTGAACGCGCCACGCTCGTGACCGAACAATGCGCTCTCGACCAAGCCCTCGGGCAGCGCAGCGCAGTTCAGCTTGATGAATGGCTTCTCGCGCCGGTCGCTCAACTCGTGTATCGCGCGCGCGAATAATTCCTTGCCCGTGCCCGACTCGCCTTGCAACAACACCGTCGCACGAGTCGGCGCCGCTGATGCGGCCGACTGGAGCGCGCGACGAATAGCCTGACTCTCGCCGATGATCTGCCGCTCGCTGCGCGCTTCCATGATCTCGCGCTTGAGCGCCGCGTTCTCGCGGCGCAACCGCACCAGCTCGAGCGCCTGATCGACTGCAAGCTCGAGCTGCGCCGCACGCACCGGCTTGGTGATGTAGTCCACCGCGCCCGCTTTGATCGATGCAACCGCGTGCTCGATGCTCGCGTAGCCGGTCATCATGATCACGGGCGTGTCGATGCCCTCGCGCTCGAGATGCGCGAGCAGATCGAGCCCGGTGTTGCCGGGCATACGATAATCCGAGATGATGAGATCGATGCCGCCGCGCGCGAGAAGCGCCAGCGCTTCCGGCACGTTGGCCGCGTTCAGCGGTTCGTGCCCAGCCTGCTTGAGCGTCTCGGCGAGCAGCAGCGAGATCGATTCATCGTCATCGACGCATAGGATGGTAGCCATGCGTCTGGATGACGCACCGACTCGGCGAGCGGCAACAATTTCCGAGACACGACTGCCGGGCGGAATCGGCGCCCTCGCCATGCGCCGGGTAGTTCAGCGCTAGAGGCCGCTAAAGTTCCGCGCGGACTGACCGATCATCATGGCATGATGACCACACCGCGTTGGAACGACGCCGGCGACCCGCGCGAAAATCGCGATCGCAATGGCGCTCTCGCCCGCAGCCGGTCCCCCTGGTCGGGCGCACGTTCGATCTCGACCCGTCAGGTCGATGAGATCAAGCGGCGACTGCGCAGCGGCGCCTACGACACGCCGCAAACACTGGATGCGCTCGCGCGCCGGCTGATGGACAGCGGCGAGCTCTGAGCGACTCTCAGCCACGCGAGCGAGGTCCCGGCGCCGAATCCTGGGCGCCGATGTGCGGCAAGTGCTGGCTCAGCCACGCACGCGTGTCCTCGAGATCGCCAGGAACGAGCTGATGCCCGGTCCGTTGCCAACGGAGCGACACGTCGGCTCCGGCCGCGCGCAGCACGTCGGCCAGCCGCTGTGTACGCTCCACGGGTGAGAACGGATCCACCTTCCCGGCCGAGATGAGGACCGACGTGCCGGCGAGGTTCGGCTGGGTCGCCGGCTCGAGCGGCATGACCGCGCGCAGGAGCACCGCGCCGCGCAACAGCCCGGGGACGAGCAGGAGCAGACTGGCGGCCATGTTGGCGCCGTTCGAGAAGCCTAACGCGAACACCGAACCAGGCGCGAATTCGTACGTCGTCGCCGCGGCGCCGATGAAGGCTGCAAGCGCCGGCACGCGCGCACGGATGTCGGCCTCGTCGAAGACGCCCTCCGCGTGTCGGCGGAAAAAGCGCGGCATGCCGAGCTCGCTCACCGGTCCGCGCGGGCTGAGCAGCGATGCGCCAGGCGCCAACTCTTCGCCTAACGGAATCAGGTCGGACTCGTCGCCGCCCGTGCCGTGCAGGAGCAGCAAGGTGGGCGATGCGGCGCCGGAGGCGCCGGGCACCCAGCGGTGCGGCCACTCCTCGAGCGTCGTCACCGCGCGAGCTCCGGCGCGGTCGTGCTGATCCGTCGCGCCATCCCCGGCGCATCTGCGGCGTGCATGCCCAACGAACCTCGAGTCGATGTCGACCCGAATGATGTCGCCGTGCGCTCCGCGCGGGCAATCGCGCGGGACAGGAGCGTCAGCCGTGCACGTCGTTCAGTCGGCGCACCACCGCGCGTCCAAGACGGCCGAGATTCATGGCGAACGCCAGTCCGAGGGCGCTCGTCGCCCCGCTGATCCACACTTCCACCACTTGCCGCGTGCACCGCACCTCGGGCCGCGTCGCGGGGAGCGGCGTTCCCGAGTGATGGAGCTCGTCGATGTAGAGCGGCTCGGTGTCGAACAGCAGGCTCGTGAGCAACGCGGCCATCGATTCATCGCCGCCACGGTGGCGCCTGAGATCCAGGATCAAGCGCTCCCCACGAGCGACGCGCGCCATCGCCGCAATTGCAGTCATGCGCGCCGCCGGTGTGCCGACGAACTTGCGCACCTCGATGATTCCCCGCCCGGTCGAATCGACATCCGCCGACTCGATACCATGGCGGTTGAGCCAGCCCTCGCGCTGCGTCTCGGGCATCCGCTCGACCGCGCGCATCGCTGCAACGGGACGCCGGCGCGACAATCCCGTATCGAGCATCCACAGGTTCAAGGCCATCGTACTCATCGGCAAGCTCCGAACGGGTCGCACCATCGGTGTCACTGATTCGACACTGGTGAAGCGTGAAGGGTTTGCATGCGACCTCTGGTCGCTCCGACACGGCGTGCAGTACTATCAAGCCTTCCCGCGCCCCACCCGTTCGCCCTCTTTCTCGCATGCCCATATGCATCCGATCTGGACCGACATCCTGACGCCTGGTGTTCCGCTGCTCGACAAGGTCATCCGCACTGTCGTCGTGTACCTCTTCCTGCTCGTTGGGCTTCGACTGGCGGGCAAGCGCGAGTTGGGCCAGCTGAATCCGTTCGATCTGGTCGTGCTGCTGGTGCTCTCGAACACGGTGCAGAACGCGATCATCGGAAACGACAACTCGCTCGTTGGCGGGTTGTTCGGCGCCGTAGTGCTCCTCGTGCTCAACTACGCCGTGGTGCGGTTTCTCTTCTTGCACCCGCGACTGGATCGCCTTGCCGAGGGTCGCGAAGTGATGCTGATCAAGGACGGGAAGCTTCTCGAGCGTCGTCTGCGCCGGGAGCTGATCACGCGGTCGGAGCTCGCGTCGGCGGCACGCAAGCAGGGCATCGATGACCTGAGCACCATCGAGTGCGCGCGGCTCGAAGTGGGCGGGACGCTCACGTTCGTGTTGAAGCATCCGACCGGTGAGGAGGGCTGGCACGACGTCATCACGCAGCGCATGGACCGCCTCGAGGGCAAGATCGAGCGGCTCCTGGATGAGGTGCGGGCGCGCCGCGATGGCGCTTGATTCCGTTAGGCAGTCAGCAGCCAGTCGGGATGTTTGAGGTGGAATCCGGTGTGATTCTGGTAGGCGCGCGCCAGGGCGAGGGCCGGCGCTTCACCGTACAACCGGCCGAGGAAGGTCAGCGATACGGGCGTGCCGTCGTCGCGGAATCCGTTAGGCACGATCACCGCCGGATGCCCCGTCAGGTTCGTCGCCACGAGCTGCGCGCCGAACGTCGGCGTGACCACGACATCGACGTCGGCGAACGTCTGCTCGATCGCCCGCATGGCCAGCGTCCGCGCCCGGTTGGCGTTCACGTACTCTACCGCAGGGATGAACCGCGCGACCCGGAACGTATTCGGCCACGCGTCCGGACCCTGCTGGGCCATCTCCTTGTCGCGCCCCGACCGCGTGAGCTCATCGAACGCCGCCGCACCCTCGGCGCGCAGCACGATCGTCATGGCGCCCCACGGCTGGTCGGGCAGTTCCACCGGCACGAGCTTCGCGCCGATCTCGCGTAAGGCATCGAGCGCTGCGTCATCGAATTTCTTCGTCGGGTGATCCGCGTCGAACGCGCTCTTGATGTATCCCACCCGAAGCGAGGACGGCGCGGTGCGCGCGTCGAACGGGAACGCCGCATCCACCGCCGTCGGATCGCGGCCGTCGCTGCCGCGAATCGCGTCCAGCACCAGCGCGCAGTCCTCGACGCTCCGACAGATCGGTCCCAGCTTGTCCATCGTCCACGAGAGCGCCATGGCGCCCGTGCGCGGCACACGCCCGAACGTGGGCCGCAGGCCGGTCGCGCCGCAGCGCGTGGACGGCGATGAGATCGAGCCCAACGTCTCGCTGCCCACCGAAAAGCCCACGAGTCCGGCGGCCGTCGCGCACGCCGGCCCCGCCGACGAACCGCTCGACCCTTGATCCGGCTTCCACGGGTTGCGGGTCATGCCGCCGAACCACACGTCGCCCATGGCGAGCTCGCCTAACGAAAGCTTCGCGACGAGCACCGCGCCCGCCGCGTCCAGGCGGCGCACCACGGTAGCATCCTCGGGAAGCATCTGATCTTTGAAGGGGGTGCTGCCCCAGGTCGTGGGATAACCCTTCACCGCCAGCAAATCCTTGGCGCCCCAGGGAATGCCGTGCAACGGCCCGCGCGATCGGCCGCGCCGCGTTTCCTCATCGGCCGCGCGGGCGTGCTCCAGGGCCCGGTCCGCCGTCAGCGTGATCACGCAGTGCAGTTTCGGATCGAATTCCTGCAGCCGATCGAGCGATAACCGCGTCAGCTGCTCGCTCGTCACCTTGCGCCGCCGCACGAGCGCTGAGAGCTCGGTGACGGGCAGAAACGCGAGCTCGGCGTGCGAGGCGGGCACCGCGCGCGGCGCCACCGTCGACCGCACGATCGGGTGCCCGCCCGTCGCGAGGGTCGTCCCCGGCGGCACCGGAGTGAAGTGCACGGCCGGCACGACGTCGTTGGTGAGCGTGATTCCGTGCAGCGTGCCGAGCTGTTTTTCCTGTTGCGTTAGGCCGGCAACCATCATCGCCCGCTCGTCGTCATCGAACTCGAGCCCGGCGAGCTCCGCTGCCTTGGCCACCGATTCGCTCGTGATTTCTTCGCCGGCCGATGTCTGCGCCCAGAGTATGCCGGGCAGCAGCGTCGTGCTCAGCCCAACGGAAGCGAAGTACTCGAGAAACGCGCGGCGAGAGCGGCGAGGAGATGACGCGAGGGTGGACATGCGCTCGACCCGGAGATGGTTGGAATGGGACGGACGGGCGTGAAGCTACCGGCGCGCACGCACGTGCGCGAGAGTCCGCCGGGCGCTAGCGCAACCACTCGTCGAGATGGGCCCGCACGAAGTCGTCGTCGCGCAGCTCCGGATACGCCGCCGAGACACGGGTGATGGCCTCTGCCTGCCCGGGCGAGAGGACGTCTCGCGCATCGAGGCACCGCGTGCTGCGCACGAGCCCCTGGCGGTGCAGCACCTCCTGGATGCCCGCAATGCACCCCGCGAATCGGTTGGCCGCATCGAAAATCGCCGCGTTCGCATCGGTCAGCGCGGCGGCGCGCGCGAGCCATTGCGCCGCGGGCGCCGCGGATGCGGATGTCCTGATCTCGTGGAGCAGCGCGACGGCCCGGTGCGTCCACACCGCCCACTGCCCGAGCAAGCCGCCCGCCATCCGCATCCCGTTAGGAAACGTCGTCAACAGGTCGGCGACGATCGCGTCATCGTTTCCGGTGTAGAGCGCGATGTCGCGGCGGCCCGCATCGCCCACCGCGCGCACCACATCCCAGGTGGCATAGCGGTTGAACGGCGCGATCTTGATCGCCACCACCGCCTCGAGCGCCGCGAACCGCCGCCAGAACTCGTAGCCTAACGGACGGCCGCCCACGGCCGGCTGCAGGTAGAACCCGAACACCGGCAGCACCTCGCCGACGGCGCGGGCGTGTTCGAGCAATGCCGCATCGGGCGCATCTCCCCAGCCGCCGTAGCTCACCAGCGCCGCGTGATATCCGCGATCGCGCGCCAACGCCGCTTCGGCGACAGCCTGCGTCGTTTGGCCGCAGACGCCGGCCACGCGCGCGATGGCGGCGCGTCCGCCCGCCTCGAGCTCCTCCAACACCTCCGCGGCCAGCGACAACACCGGCTCGAGCAGACCGTGCTCTCGAATCGCGAACTGCGTCGTGTGAACGCCCACGGCCAATCCACCGGCGCCGGCGCTCGCGTAGTAGCGCGTCAGCGCTCGCTGACACCGATCGTCCAGACGGCCGGATGCATCCAGCGCCAGAGGATGCGCGGGAATCGCCTGGCCCGCAGCCAGGTGCGCGCGGATGTCGAACGGCGCCGGGATCAAAACGCGCCCCGCCGCTCCTCAAAGTGCGTCGGCTTGTCCAGCACGCGGCCGCCGCGCTGGAGCCAGTCGGCAATCCACGCCATCATCTGCCCAACGGACACGGCCGGCGGCCCGAAGAGCGCGATCGACCGGCTCGCATCGCTCAGCAACGCATCCGGCGCTTCGTCGCCCTCGATGCGCGGCGTGCGGCCTAACAGACGGCCGGCATGCTCGGCCAGATCGCGAACCGATAGTGTTTCGCCGCCCGTAATGTTGATCACGAACGGCGGCGACGCCGCGTGCGCGAAGCATTGCAGCGCGCGCGCGTTCGCATCGCCCTGCCAGATCACGTTCACGTAGCCCATGCGCACGTCTATCGGGTCGCCGCGCAGCACGGCGCGCACGATGTCGACGAGCACGCCGTACCGCAGCTCCACCGCGTAATTGAGGCGCACGATCGCCATCGTCGTTCCGTCGCGGCGCGACGCGAACTCCAACACACGCTCGCGGCCGAGGCACGACGCCGCGTATTCGCCGACCGGTGCCGGCGGCAGGTCTTCGCGTGCGCCGCCGCCGGCCGCTGGAGTGAGTGGATACACGTTGCCCGTCGAAAACGCGATGATACGCGCGCCCGCATACCGCTCGGCGACGTACGCCGGGACCACCGTGTTCATCATCCACGTGGCGCCGGGTGCGTCAGTCGTGCCGAATTTCTGACCGGCCATGAACACGACCAGCGGCGCCTCGGGCAGCGCGCGCACCGCCGCATGGTCCGACAGGTCGCAGCGAATGGTTTCGACGTGTCCCATCCGGAGCGCGGCATCGGCACCGGGAGAGGCGAACCGCGAGACGGCGATGACGCGGTCGCGGCGGCCTAACAAGTCCAACGCGCGCCGCGCCATGCGCGCCAAGGTCGGGCCCATCTTGCCGCCCGCGCCCAGCACCACCAGGTCGCCGCCCAACGGCCGCAGCGCGTCGAGCACCGCCGGCGTCGGCTCGGCGAGCCGCCGGTCCAGGTCGTCTTCGGTGTTCGGGGCGGGATCACCCGCGGGCCCGGACGCCGGCATCGCCGGCATGACGCGGCGCTGCACCATGCGCGCCTCGCCTAACGGAACGCGGCGGCGCCGCTCATGCCGCGGCGCGCGCGTAGCGCTTGAGGCGGTCGACCATCGCCGTGAGCCCCGCCTCGCGGGCCCCCAACCCGATGTCGTGCATCATCGTCGGCACGATGTCCGATGGGATCGCCAGCGTCGTCGATGGCGGTTGGTCGTTCACCGCCGAAAACAGGATGGCGAGAAACGCCGCCACCGTCGGCGACTGCCGCACGTTCACGTCGGCGAAAAAATGCAGCCGCCCTTCGCGGACTTCCGGAAAGATGTCCACGCGCGTCTGACATTCGGGCACGGTGAAATTCGACCGGTCGATGGCCGTGTAGCGCTCGGGCAGCGGCTCGAGCTTCTTCGCGTACGAGACGAGCGCCTGCATCTTCTCCTCGCGGCCGAGCGAGCGAAAGTACCGCAGCACCCGGTCGAGAGACGGCGGCAGCGGCGCGGCGTCGTGTTCGTTAGGCGTCGATTCGTTGGCCATATGACTCGTCCCGCACAGGTCGTTCACGCGCGAAACATATACGACGGCCGGGGCTGCCGGCCACGCGCTGTCGCACGTCCGGAACGCCGCCGCGGTTGCCGCCGCCCGGTGCGCGGGAGATCTTGGAATGGACGCCCGACGGCGTCACGAATCGACAACACAGCAAGGAGCAAACGATGCCGACACGTGTGGCGACGGCCGTGTGGGAAGGCGGCCTGCAATCTGGGACAGGGTCATTTTCGGGGCAGAGCGGCAAGATCGGCGGCGCGTATTCGTTCGGCACGCGGTTCGGCAATACGCCGGGCTCGAATCCGGAAGAATTGCTCGCGGCTGCCGAGGCCGCTTGTTACAGCATGGCGCTCTCGCTCGGCCTGGAGCAGAACGGCACACCGCCGCAGCGCGTCGAAACCAAGGCCGCGTGTACGATCGACAAGGTCGGTGAGGGATTCAAGATCACGACCATGGTGCTCACGGTGCGCGCCAAGGTCCCGAACGTCGACGCGCCCACCTTTCGAAAGATCGCCGAGGCCACCAAGGACGGCTGTCCGGTGTCCGGGGCACTCAAGGGCAATGTGAAGATCGACCTGAACGCGTCGCTCGACGCGTGACCCATCCTGCCTAACGCTTGACCGTCATCCCTTCCGCGGCGGCGTCTGGTCGTCGTCCGTCTCGGGAGGGAGCGTCGACGGCGCCGTTTCGACGGTCGTGATCGTCGCCGTCTCATCGCCGACGCGCACGTGCGACCGCCGGAAGCGCCACGGCAGCGCGCGGAACTCGAGACGAATCGTTCGGCTGGCCCGATTCGCGGAATCGAGCCGCGTCGCGTGTGCGGCGAGAAGGTCGCTGCGCGTCACGATGCCGACAACGTGATCCGGATCCGCCCGCGTCACCACCGGCAGACGCCCGACGCCCTGGCGCACCATGTGGTCGGCCGCCTGTCGCACCGTGCTCTCCGCGAAAATCACCACCGGCGGCCGCTTGATCACATCGCGCACCTTCGCATCGATCGGCAGCTCGAGATCGAGCAGGTCCCCGCGGCCCACGACGCCTAACAGCGTACCATCCTTGTCTACCACCGGGAACCCCTGGTGCCGCGACTCGTCTTCACGCGATGCCATCCAGTCGCGCACTTCTTCGATCGCATCATCGGCATCGAGCGCGACGACATCCGGTGACGCGACATCCTTCACCAGAATCTGCGACAGATAGTCGACGGCATAGTCCGATTCCACGTCCGTCCCGCGCCGCGCCAGCTTCTCCGTCATGATCGTGCTGCGCATCATGAGCAGCGACACGAGATAGGCGGCGCTGCACCCGCCGAGGAGCGGCAGCAAGCCTAACGGTTGCCGCGTTGTTTCGAACGCGAACACGACCGACGCCAGCATCGCCCGCGACGCGCCCGCGAAAATCGCCGCCATCCCGACCAGCGCCGCCACGCGCACGTCCAGGCCCAACCCGGGTGCCAGCGCGATCACCACGCTGCCGAGCAGCGAGCCCAAGCCGCCGCCGATCGTGAACAACGGCGCCAGCGTTCCGCCGGACGTGCCGCTGCCCAACGAAATCGCCCAGGACACGAATTTCGCGACCACCAACACCAGCAACGCAACACCGACGATGTTGCCGGCCACGATGTGCTCGATGTTGTCGTACCCGACGCCCATCGTGTGCGGCGCGAAGTACCCGATGATGCCCACCGCCAGCCCGCCGATCGCCGGCCACCACATCCAGTGAATCGGCAGCTTGTCGAATCCATCTTCGATCGCGTACACCGCGCGCGTGACGTAGACCGATGCCAGGCCGACCACCGCGCCGAGGACGATGTAGGTCGCCAACGCCGCGCCGCCCGGCTGCACGATGTTGCTCATCGGGAAGATCGGACCCGAGCCCATGAAGGCGATACGAACGGCGGTTGCCGTCGCGCTGGCCAGCGCCACCGGCACGAGCGACCGCGCTCGATACTCGAACAGCAGCAGCTCGATGGCGAGCAGCACGGCCGACACCGGGCTGCCGAACGTCGCCGCCATGCCCGCAGCGGCGCCGGCGGCCAACAGGACCTTCCGCTCGTCCGCCGTGGTGCGCACCAGCTGCCCAACGAGCGAGCCTAACGCACCACCCGTCGCGATGATCGGGCCCTCGGCGCCGAACGGACCGCCGGTACCGATAGCGAACGCCGCCGACACCGGTTTGAGAATCGTGACCCGCGGCGGGACGCGGCTCTCGTTGTACAGCACCTGCTCCATCGCTTCGGGAATGCCGTGGCCGCGAATGGCCGCCGAGCCGTAGCGCGCCATGATGCCCACGATCACGCCGCCGACCACGGGCACCAGGATCACCCACAGCCCGAGATGATTGTCCGCCGGCGACGAGAATTCGGTCGAGAACCGCCCGTAGAACGACAGGTTCGTGATCAGCCCGATCAGCCGCATGAGGACGACGGCGACGAATCCCGCCCCGAACGCGACGAGGATGGCGAGTCCGCTGATGAACACGATGCGGCGATGATTTTCCGCGCGCTCGTGCGGGACATGCGCGGCGTCGAGGGCGGGTCCCATCGATGGCGCAACCGGCAACCCGCCAGTGGTGCTTGCGCTCGAGGCCGTCCGATCTTTCATGCAGAAGCTCGTCGGGTGTACGGGAGGCGCCGCGCTCCAGCGAATCCAGAGCGCGGCGCCGGGATTAATGTATAGACATCCAATATAATCGCCCCAGGCCACAGGCGGACACTACAGGCGGACACTACAGGCGGACACAACAGGCGGACACAACAGGCGGACAACAGCGACAGGCGGACAACAGCGACAGGCGAACAACAGCGACAGGCGGACAACACCGAACAAGGCGGACACCGCGCGGATGTTCGGCGCTGTAGTTGCATTCCGCCCCTAGCAGGTTGCGGAAAAAGGAGGAATTGAGGATGGCGCGGCAGATGCGCGATGGTTAGTATGGCGCGACCTCAACATCGAGCGTGAGCGATGCGCGGGAGCGAGCCGCAGCAAGGAGCGCTATTCAGTGTGGTATCGATCGAGGACCGGATTCCGGCGGACCATCCGCTGCGCGCGATGCGTCCGGTGGTGGATCGGGCGTTAGCGACGCTCTCGCCGACCTTTGATCAGATCTATGCCGATGGCGGCCGGCCCTCGATCCCCCCCGAACACCTGCTGCGGGCCCTCTTGCTCCAGGTGCTCTATACGGTGCGGAGCGAGCGGCAGTTGATGGAGCAGCTCGAATATAACTTGCTCTTCCGGTGGTTTGTGGGGTTAGGCATCGACGACGCGATCTGGGATGTGACGGTGTTCACGAAGAATCGGGAACGCTTGCTGATCGGCGATGTCGCGGACGGCTTCTTCGCCGCGGTGCTGGCGGAGGCGCAGGCGGCGGACCTGCTCTCGTCCGAGCACTTCACCGTGGACGGCAC
>DASUHB010000073.1 GCA_036273715.1 Gemmatimonadaceae bacterium | reverse complement strand
CGAGGTACACGAGATCTACACTCTCGGTCTCCACGTGCTCGCGGAGCACCTGGAGATTGTCGCCGTAGAAGAGGTGGTTCTTGGCCATGCGAGGGAGACGACGACCGGCATGCCTGGCGAGTAAAATCGCCTATCGCGCGGCGAACCAAGGGGATGGCCTAACGCCGCACCTTTTGCCGACCCGCGCGTGGCGAGCAGGCACGTGGCGATCTCGGCACCGACGAGCACCACAAATACCAGCCCGCACAACGCCCAGATTCCACCACGACCATCCTTGTGGACGCCGCCGGCGATGTACGCGCTCTGCCCGAAGCGGGCACGCCCTCATCCACCTCCGCTTCAGGTTCCCGAAGAATTGGGAGGTGCTCCGGGAGCACCTGCGTCAGGGCGGGAGCTGCTCGGCGTGGGAAAGCGGCGCCGACTGCGTCAGAGGCAGGGGCAACACGAGCTCACTGCGCTGGCGGGGGCGGGACTGGTCCGGCGGCGGGGCCTAACACGAGACGCGTGGTGAGAGCATCTCACGCTGAACCCTGCGAGCCTCACAGCGCGCTGGGGCGAGGCAGCGCCGCAGCGTATCGCCGTGGGCGACTACCCAATCGGGCTCGACCCAGCAGTGCCAGTGCTCGCAGCAACGCAAGACTGATCGATTGACGTGGTAACGAGCTACCCATCTGATGCGTCGAACCCGGGGATCCGCGCGTCGCGCGGGACGAAATCTGCCTCGATGCCAGTCAGACGCGGATTCACTCAAACAGATAAAGACCGAATGCCAGAGACCTTCTCTCAGAACGTCGAGCGAAAACTCGCGCGCTACATGGCGGAGAATCCATCGACAACTGCGGAACAGCGGATGGGGATGGCGCATATCTTCGCCGCGACGGAGCAGGCCGCGGAAAGAAAGCGGCTAACGCAGGACGCCGGCGAGAAGCTGGCCCGCTTCTTCGAGGAGCACCCGCCAACCACTGCTGCCGAAGTCCGTCTAGCGGCCCAGTTGATAGACAGTGCCATAGCCATGGGTGAAGGTCCTGATTACCTACTACGTACTCTCGAACGCGCCGAAGCCGAAGCACGAAAAACAATGAAGCCCGAGGAACCGCGCAGCATCCTGGCAGTCTGCGCCAACATCATTCTCTTGCTATTATTCTTAGCATTGGGCATCCACGCCCTGCTCGGCTGATTTTGTCATGGATTGCCAGGTCTTAGAGTTCGGCGAGACTGCGCAGCACCTCCGCGTTCCACCCGAGTGCATGCGCGACCGCTCGGCTGCGTTGGCGAGCTCTTCGAGTTCCTGAGGCGTCTGATTTGCCATTGTATTAGGTGTGAAAGGTTGGGACTGTGGATGCGTTAGAACTCGATGCGCTTCCCGAACAGCACCGTGTACTGAACCACCCGCTCCTCTTCTTGCTGCGGCGCGTCCGCCCAATACTTCTCGCGTTCCCGATCGCGCTGCCCCAGCTCCTGCTTCCCGAGCCAGATCAACATCGTGACGTTGCCGTCGAGCGCTGTCTGCCACTGAGCGCGGCGGAGAGAAGCTTTGGCGGCATCCCGCTGTCTTTTTATTAGTGTGCCAAAACTCCGCCACAGCGTGCGAAGTCCAATTGAGTAGCCGGCCGCTTCTAGGCCCGCGTGTATTTCCTCCGCCGAACAGTGGTAGGACGCCAGCGTTTCTAACAGCGCCTGCGCTTCCCTTGGCAGTGTGATGCGTGGTCGACCGGGTCGACGTTTCGCGTTGTCGATCATCTCTATCAATCTGCGTGGCCGAGCGTGGCGATCCGATCTGCGATTGCCTGCGCAAGGATGGCGCGTTGCCCTCGCTGCTCCTCGACCGTCGGCGGCGGCGCGGGTTTCGCCCGTTCACGCAACTCATCAGCGTATCGCCTGAAGGCGAGCTGTTGATTGAGCTCACATTCCGCTTTGCGGGCCTCGAACTCAGCCTGTACCTCACGCGGCAAGGGGTTCTCAGGCGGCATCGGGTTTTTTCGCACAAATGCGGTTCCTCGCATCCATCGCATCTGCATTGCTCCTCTGTTTGGGTCGGTGTTGCGGGTCCTCGCGTGACGCCGCTGCATCGGATAACTGCGTTAGCCCCTCATTGCGGCAAGAGGACGCCGGCGATCGGGGAGAATCCCGACGCGCTGCGCGAACGCAGGACGGCTACCATCTCGTCGGTAAACTGCTCCGCGTCGCGGTCCCCGGCGTTGATATGGATGTCGCCCTGGAGCACGACCGATCCGCCGACGCCCGCGGTCATCGCGGCGGCGAGCTTGTCGGCCATGTGCTGAATCGACTACTTGTGTGAACGCTGTGTGAACTCGGCCCGGCAACGGCCGACATCCGAGGCAGGGAATCCGGGCAGATCGCGCAGTCCGCTCTATGAAAAGCGGCATGGCGCCGGACTTAGCCTCTACCGTGTTTCGCCTGGAAAGCGTGTGGGGTGTAACAGCCCTCGCGAGTTCGAATCTCGCCCCATCCGTTAGGCCCGCGCGTGACCGTCAACATTGACGCGTGCGCCAACAAGTGCACGGCTTCGGCGCGATCGTGCTTCTGTAGCCGAGCTGGCGGGTGGTCGTTGGTCGGACGCTGCTAGGGGTCGCTGTCAATCGCTTGCCCTTGACACTGCGGCATGGAAGCGGCACCGTCGGGGCCATGCGCGGTGGAGTCTCCGATGCGGCCGTGCGTCCGGCTGGATTGCCCGTCCACCCTCGCCAGCCCCTCCCGTCCACCCTCGCGAGCCTTTCCATGACTCTCCGACTAGCCTCGACGCTGGGATTCGCCGCCTTGCTTGCGGCGTGCGCAAATGGACCCTCGAGAGAATCGAGAGGCGGCCCGTCGCGCTACCTCTACGTGTGGGCGGGAACCGGGACCCGCACGGCGCCCGGCAGAGACATGATCACCGTCGTCGACGCGAATCCGTCGCATGCGTCATACGGCACGGTGCTGGCGGCGCTAACGGTGGACTCGAGCGGCCTCATGCCGCACCACACCGAATTCGCCGCGCCTGCCCGCGGCGCGCTGTTCGCCAACGACTACTTCGGCGACAAGTCATTCCTCATCGACTTCAGCAGTCCGACTACACCGCGTCTGGCGGCGCGGCTCGATCGCGTGCCTAACGGCCGACGGCTGCACTCGTTCGCGCGGCTGCCTAACGGGCACGTGGTGGCGACCGTGCAATTCGGCGACAGCGCGGTACCTGGCCAACCAGGCGGCATCGCCGAATTCGACGCCGACGGCCATCTCCTGCGGACCAGCTGGTCTCGCGACTCGACGTATCCCGGCGCGCGAATCCGCACCTACGGCATCACCCTGATTCCGTCGCTCGATCGCATCGTGACGACGAGCGCGCCGATGGACAGGGAGCGCACCGCTGACGTCGTGCAGGTATGGCGGCTGTCCGATCTCAGGTTGCTCAAGACACTCGCCGTCCCGCGCGTGCCCGGAGATTCCGCCGAAGAACATCCGTTCGAGGTGCGAACACTCGGCGATGGGTCAGTCATGATGAACACGTACCACTGCGGGTTCTTCCACATCACCGACTTGGGCGGCGATCCGACGATCGCGCGCGTGCTCGCCCTTCCCGAACCTCGAGACTTTGGTTGCTCGGTGCCGGTGCTGGCCAGCCACTTCTTGGTGATGCCCATTGCGTACGCGCACCG
The DNA here is from genome assembly GCA_036273715.1 of Gemmatimonadaceae bacterium. Lineage (NCBI taxonomy): Bacteria > Pseudomonadati > Gemmatimonadota > Gemmatimonadia > Gemmatimonadales > Gemmatimonadaceae > Gemmatimonadaceae bacterium. The sequence continues at coordinate 76,999 of DASUHB010000073.1, read as the reverse complement.
ATACGCGACGATCGACATCGCCGACCCCGATCATCCGAAGGAGATTGCATCGCTGTCGACCGACACCACCTTCTTCCCCCACTGGGCGGCGCTCGATCCGGGAAGCGACCGCGTCGTGTTCACGGATCAGGGCGACGGAAAAGCACAGGTGAGGGTCGCCCATCTCGATCGCACGACGGGCCGGATGTCGTGGGACGAGGGATTCAAAGATGCAGGCGCTGTGTCGCCCGGCATCAGCTATGACCGGGCGAGCTGGCCGAACGGCGTCAAAGGGATGGCGATGCCGCACGGAGCGGTCTTCGTGCCGTAACGGCCGGCGTCCGCTCCGCAGCGCTATCACGACATCTCGGCCGCCGGGCACCGGGCGCTGGCGATAGGTATCGAGCACTATCGGACGATGGGCGGCCTCATACTGAAGCGCGGCTTCGCGTCGCGACGCAGCGTGCCTGGCACCGATGAACAAAGAACCCCATGCGTCCTCTCGCAGCACCGCGCCGGGCCGCGATGGCAAGCGGTTACCGAACGACGCGATCTGCGAAGTGGCTTCGAAACTCCTGCTCGAGAAACGCCGCCGCGGATTGGAGGCGGCGCAGCTGGGCGGCTTGCACGAACACGATCGACGCCTCGATGCTGACGCCGGATCGCGCGACACGCTCCAGCCGCCGGCGCTTCGGATGCGAGGCGAGAAATCGCGAGGGGATGAGCCCGAGGCCCATGCCGCTCGCCACGAGAGACACTTGCATGTCGATATTGTTGATCGCCGCGGCCACTTCTAACGGAGACCCGAGTTCGCGCAACCTCGCCTCGAGTGACGATCGAATGAAGCACCCGGGCGGGTTGAGCACCCAGCGTTCGTCGAGCGCGGGCTCTTTCGACTTGCCGCTCCGCCGCGGGCGAGGTTGCGGCTCCCTCGCTTTGACCAAGACCAGTCGTTCTGTGGCCAAAACGCTGCTGGCTAAATCGCCGGGTATCGCGTCGTCAGCCGAGAGGAACGCCAGTGCCACGTCGAGTTCGCCGGTGCGCACCTTGTCGATGAGCTGTTGCCTGAGATCGGTGCTCAACACCGGTTGAAGCCCGGCGAAGCGACTCGTTAGGCGCTGGATGGGCGCGACGAGACTCGGTTGCGCGAGCGCATGCGACAATCCAATGCGGAAGATTCCGCTTGGCTCGGCGTCCGTCGCGCCGCTCGCCTTGAGGTCGTCCATCATGCGCAGCATCTGCCGCCCGCGTTCGAGCACCGCGCGGCCTTCAGTGGTAATCCGCGCCGGCTTCACGCGGCGATCGAGCAGCGGCGTCTTCAACGCCGCTTCGAGGCGCTGGATCTGCCGGGTGACCGCCGACGGCGTTAGGAAGAGCCGTTCGGCCGCCCGCTGCAACGACCCCGACTCGGCCAGGACGACAAACGCCCGCATCTCGTCGAGCATCACAAGCTCTCAGTTGCTAGTCGAGCAATATGATATTGCAAAAATTGCATTTGACGCAAGCAGGAATCTGCCCTAACTGTTCGTTCACCGCCGCGCGCACGACGAATCGCATTGACCAACGCGGGAGACGTGGATGACACGCATTCTGTCGGAGCTTGGCCAGGATGTTCGTTACGGGTTGCGCATGCTGGCCAAGAAGCCCACACTCGCGATCGTGGCCGTCCTGACGCTGGCGCTGGGCGTCGGGGCCAACACGGCCATTTTCAGCATCGTCGATGCCGTGTTGCTGCGATCTCTGCCGTACCGCGATCCCGATCGCCTGGTACGCGTCTTCTTCAACGAGCCCGGTGTTGGTTTGCGGGACGTTCGGTTCTCCGAGCCGGAACTGGAGGACCTGCAGACGCGAGCGGGCGTATTTGAAGATGTCACCCCGCTCTACGAGGGTAGCGAGGATGTGACTGGCGCCGGACAGCCCGAACGTGTCGAGGGAGTCAACGGCGGCTTCAGCTACTTTTCCCTGCTCGGTGTGACCCCGCAACTTGGACGGTTGTTCGGTCCGAAGGACTTTGCGCCTGGTTTCGCTTCAGAGGTCGTGATCAGCGATGCCTTATGGCGTCGCGCTTACGGCGCCGATCCGAAGATTGTTGGTCGCATCCTGCGGCTCGACAATGATCCGTTCACAATCATTGGGGTTCTGCCGCCCGGATTTCGTCATCCTGGACCGACGGTTTCCGGCGACGTGGACGTGTTTGGCGCCGCCGGATTCATCGGCGACCCTTTTCCCAAGCCGGCGCGTGGCACCCGGATTCTACTCAATGGAATCGGACGGCTGAAGCCTGGCCTAACGCTAGCGCAAGCTCAGGCGCGGCTCACGACCATGGCTGCCGAATTACGCCGCGCCTTCCCCGGCGATTACCCGCCGCAGGCGCAATGGACGATCGAGATTCAACCATTGCAGGAAACGTTGGTGGGAAACGTTCGGCCCATGCTACTGGTGTTGCTGGGTGCGGTCATCGTGATCGTTTTCATCGTCTCGTTGAACATCGCCAATCTCCTCTTGGCGCGCGCGTCGGGACGACACCACGAGGTGGCGCTGCGGCTGGCGCTGGGGGCGAGTCGCGGCCGCTTGGTGCGCCAGATGCTGACCGAGTCCATGCTGCTGTCGCTCATCGGCGGTGCCGTGGGAATCGGGACCGCAGTGGGTACCCTGGGGTTCATCGTGCGCTTCGTACCATCGAACGTGCCTCGGCTCAACGAAGTACGAATCGACTGGGTGGTCCTGGCGTTCGCTCTGCTGCTTTCCATTCTCACCGGCGTGGTGTTTGGACTTGCCCCCGCGCTTCATTCGGCAAGAGTCGCTCTCGCGTCGGCCAGTCGCGAAGGCGGTCGCGGGTCCGGCTACAGCGCGAAGACCGGCCGAATGCGCGACGTGCTCATCGTCTCTGAACTGGCATGTGCGGTCATGCTCATGGTAGGAGCGGGTTTGTTGCTGCGTACGTTGCGGGATCTGTTGCAGGAAAATCCAGGGTTCAATCCGACTCACGTTGTGACGGCGAACATACAGCTGCCGAGTCCTAACGAAGCAGAAAACGACCCGTATCTCGATGTTCCTCGCAGAGCCATCTTTGCTCGTGAGGTGCTGCGGCGCATGAAGACCATTCCGGGAGTGGAGCTTGCCGGAATCACTTCAGCGCTGCCGAGCACCAATACCAATCCCAACGCGGTCGGTGGCGTGACGAATGAGGGCTTTGCGATTGAAGATCGACCGGGCGAGTCGTTGCAGGATCTGCGCGCCGAGAGAATTCGTATCAGCCCCGATTATTTCAAGGTGTTGCAGGCGCCGCTCCTGCGCGGCCGATCGTTCACCGAGCACGATGAAGATGGCAAACCGCTGGTGGCCATCATTGATGAAAGCACGGCTCAGAAGTATTGGCCCAACCGCGATCCGTTAGGCCGCCGAGTGCGGTTCAGACGAGACCCAACCAAGCCGTGGACGACCATCGTGGGTATCGTGAAGGATATCAAGAGTGACGGTCTCGATATCGATGGCGTCCCCCACATCTACGTTCCGAGCTATCAAGACTCCAACAGGCGACTGAGCGTAGTCTTGCGGACGTCGCTGCCTGCGGCCGCGCTCGAACCGCGGATTCGGCGCGAAGTCCAAAGCATCGATCCAGGCTTGCCGGTATTCGGTGTTGCTTCGATGAATGACGTCCTTGATCGGTCACTGGCGTCACGCCGCTTTTCTGCCGACCTGGTGGGCGGATTTGCCGGACTGGCGGCGCTTCTGGCCTCGATTGGAATTTACGGCTTGTTGGCCTACATGGTCGGCCAAAGCTCGCGCGAAATCGGTATCCGTATGGCCCTGGGCGCGCGGCGGGAGGACATTCTCCGAATGTTCTTACGCAGGGCGGTGGTGCTTGCTGGCGCGGGCGTCGTTGTCGGATTGGTCCTCGCCGCATTGTCTGCCTCGGTGATGGCCAGCTTGCTCTATGGAGTGCGCCCCCACGATCCGGCCGTGTTTCTGATCGTGCCGCTCCTGTTATTTGCCGTTGCCGTTCTCGCCAGCTACCTCCCGGCGCGGCGCGCGACGAAAGTGGATCCGGTGCTCGCGTTGCGCGAGGCATGAACTCATCGCCTATCGAGTCAATGCACCGATGACCGCGAGATGATGGTCATCGTGCTCCGCGACAAACTCCGCGAGGTCGATGAGCCCGTGAAGTACTGCTTGGCGCGGCGCAGCCATAGTGGTTCGAGTTCGAGCAGATGCCCAACGTTCTCCTGCGCCGACCAACGACCCGACTGCACTCGCGTGAAGCGTTCTGCCGGCAGGTCGCGCGTGCGCTCATCGAGTCGTGCGGGTGTTCCGCGGAGCCGCTCGAGCAGGTTCGGAAAGCGGCTCGCCGGCAAGGCGAATGCAAACGACCGTTGAAACCACTTTTCCGTTTCCATTAATAACCTCGCCTTGAACCAATCATCAGACAGTTTCTTCGGTGATTGAGCCAATTACGGTTCTCGTTTCACCGTTTGATTGCGGTTCAGGTCATTGACGACCAACTGCTTTTCGAACCAGTGATGTGCGTACGGTTCGGCGTTGAATGCCTCGACTTCGACGTATCCAGCGCGTCTATACAGATGGATCGCCTCATGCAAAGCCCGGTTAGTCTCCAGGCGAAGGACCGTGGCGCCGGCCTGGCGAGCGTGCCGTTCCAGCACCGTTAGCAGCTGTCGGCCAAATCCGAGCCCACGTGCCGATGCCGCAATCCACATTCTTTTTAGCTCAGCGGGTTCGTTCTCGTGAAATTTCAGCGCCCCGCAGCCGACAGGTCTGCCTTGGAGGCGCCCCAGAATCAATAGTCCCGAAGGCGGTGTGAGTTCCTCAGGGTGGGCCGAGCGGCTGATCGCCGGATCAAAGCCCTCATCGAACCGGCTGTTGAGTTCCGCAAAGAATTGATCGAGGCACCACCGTGCGTCTGGCGTAGTCGGGGGTTCGATGCCGAAAGTTATCATCGATGCTCTCAGCACCCGCTCGACCTGGCGGCATCGCGGCCGTTAGGCGCGGCCCCATGTAAGCCGTCTTCAGCACGCCCGTGGCGGGATCCGTGCTCGCTCGTGACCGCGATTGCACCTCCCATGGCCAAATGGGTACTTGCAGAACCGTAATGCGTCAAATGCAAGCTTAGCACTATGATATTGCTAGCATAGCACAATCGAACGGGGTTGGAGGAGCGCTGCATTTCGCGGCGCGGCGCCGGCGAGTACAGGTTCATCGATCGCCCGACCACGACCGGATGTGCAGTTGATCACGTGCCGTGGTGACCCGCTTCGCTATCGACGAGTTGTTCAGCGTGTGGATCGGACTGTTCGGTACGCCCACTGAACCGGGAGCGTGTCGCACTTCCGTCGTCGGAGGAGCCAGTGCGAAAACTCTTCACTCGGCACCATTTCGCGGTCGTCGCCTCTGCAACCGAGCGACCGCAGCCCGCACCGCCGCTGAATGACTCGCCGCAGGCGGGAAGGTGGCAAGACTTCGGGGCTCAGGCGCACCGAGTCGCATGACGCAGGTCCCGGCGACGCGCCCGTGGAGCGGCATCCTCACCGATATTCGACTGGCCGCGCGCACACTCCGACGACAGAAGCGCTTCTGCGCGCTCGTCGCCGCGACTCTTTCGTTAGGCATCGGAAGCGCGACCGCGGTGTTCGGCATGGCCGATCGGCTGCTGTTGCGCGCGCTGCCCGGCGTGCACGACGATGGCCGCACCGACTATCTGCGCTTCACGACGCCAACCGGCGATGCCCTCGGCATCACCACGCCGGAATTCGACGCGATCCGGCGGGACACGAACCTGCTCCACGGCATCTCGTCCTACGGCGCCGAGACGTTTGGCGCCTCGTACGCGCAGGTGCGCGGCGTCCACGCGCAGACGGCGTTCATCTATGGCGACTACATGGATGTGCTCGGCGTACGCGCCGAGGCCGGCCGGCTCCTGCACGCGGCGGACACGCGATTCGACGCGGATCCGATGCGCGCCGTGCTGAGCGAGCGCATGGCCATCCAGTTGTTCGGTACTGCATCAGCCGCCGTCGGGCAAACGTTTTACCTGAGCGATCAGCCGGTCACTGTGTTCGGCGTGGCCGCCGATGGATTTGCCGGCGCCGAGCGGGATGCGGGGGTCGACGTCTGGCTTCCACTCGCCGCGTATGCACCGCTCGTCGGTGATCCGATCGACCGACTGCGCGGCCGCACGGGCGCGCCCCATTACTTGCTCCTCGTGCGCGCGAAGCCCGGTGCCGGCCGTGCCGCAGTGGCGGCGCAGCTCCGGCAGCTCGTGTCGCGCCTCGCCGTCGAGGAACCGCAATACGATCGCGACAACCGGTTGGGACGCGCGACGCCCGCGCTGTCGGATGGGATCGCACTACCGTTGGACGCTCGCCCGCGCATCGAGAGCGTACTGCGACTCCTGGCAGGCATGGCTGGCCTCGTTGTCGTGATCGCATGCGCGAACGCCGCCAACTTGCTTCTCGTGCGGAATGTGACCAGACGCGGTACCGTGGCCATGCAGGGCGCGCTCGGCGCGTCGCCGGGGCGAATTGGGCGAGAGCACTTCATCCAGAGCATCCTGTTAGGCACCCTTGGCGCGCTCGGCGGCATCGCGGTGGGCTGGACGATTTCCGCGATCTTTCGCGGTCAGCATGTCCGCGACATATCCGCCTTCGCGGGATTCCCGCTCGACGGTGCCATCGTGGTGTTTGCGGCGCTGAGCGCCATCGTCACCGCGGCCCTGGCCGGCACCGTGCCGGTGTTCTGGCCGGCCACTTCGATCTCGACGCTGCGCTTCGGGCCGTGGACACCCGGCACAGTTCAGGCCTAACGGTCGTTCGGCGGGTCCTGACGTCCGCGCAGCTGGCTCTCACCTCGACGTTAGGCGTCGGCACGCTGCTGCTCGTGCGAACCCTGCACAACCTGACTGCGGCCGATACGGGCCTCGACTTCCGCGGCGTCGCGTCGTTCTGGCAGTCGCACCGGGTGCATCGGTCGCGGGTCGACGATGATGTGCTCGCTCGGCGCATGCTCGCCGCGCTCGACGCGCTGCCGGGTGTGCGAGCCGCCGTCGGCCCGCCCGATCTCGACCAGGCTGGAGCGAAGGCGCGCGTTGGGCCGCGTGGGGCGCCGCCCGACCAACGCGTCGAGGCGCGCGTCGTTCCCGTTACAGCGGACTGGTTCGATATCTTCCGTGTTGCCGCGGCGCACGGCCGCCTCCTAACGGTCCGCGACTGGAAGGACGGTCCGCCGTACGACGTGGTGTTGACGGCGTCGTTGGCGCGCAAATTGTTCGGCACTGACGACGCAGCGGACCGCACCCTCGACGGCGTGTTCGGCCGGCCCGCTCTGCGTGTGGTCGGGATACTCCGCAATCTCGCGGGCAATCACGCGCCCGACACGCCGAAGGACATCGCCTTCGTGACCTACGACTATCCACCGGCCGGCAGCGATGGATTCAGCGTGGTGCTACGCGCATCGCATCCGGATGCCGCGCTCCGCGCGCAAGTGCGAAACGCGCTCGCGCAAATTTTCCCCGACCAGACGATCGAGCAACCGATGCTGCTGTCGGCCGCCGGAGCGCATCGCGATCAGCGAACGCTCAGTGGGATGGTGCGAAGCTCGCCTACAACCTGAGCCGCATCATCCCGGACGGTTGGTTCTTCGCGACCGATCCGTCGGACCGGACCATCGCCACAGCGATGTGCCTGCACAACTACACGGGCCGCTCGCCCTTCACGGGCGACGTGGGCTGGGTGGCGTGTCATCCGGAGCACCGCGGCCGGCGGCTCGGGCTTTGCCTAACGGCGCACGCGACCCGGCGCTTCCTCGACGCGGGCTATACGGCGATCCAGCTGCACACCGAGTCGTATCGGCTTGCGGCACTCAAGACCTATCTGACGCTGGGTTACGTGCCGTCGATCGCGTCCGATGAGGCGTCAGTCGCGTGGGAGAAGGCGTGCAGGACCCTCCGGTGGCCGTTCACGCCAGACGCCTGGGAGACACCTGCCTAACGCCGAGCACTCGCCAATCTCAGTTCGTCACGACGATCGTGCCGACGAACTTGGGATACAGCGACGGCGGATGAAACGTGCAATGATACGGGAAGCTGCCCGTTTGGTTGAACGTGTGCTGGAAAGTCGCACCAGAAGGCATGAGGCCACCGGAGTCCCAGATGCCCGTGTCGCTCGTGGTGCTGTGCTCCGAGGGCCCGTTGTTCATCCACGTGACCGTGGTGCCGACTTTGACCGTGTCGACGGCCGGCGAAAAACTGAAATCCTGAATCGTGATGTTGGCGCCGCCCATCGGCGTCTGCGGCGGGTTCTTCATGGTGCCGGTGATACCCGAGCTGCTGCTGCCGCAGGCGGCGGCCGCGGCAATGATGCCGATCATGACGACGTGGTACGGGCGCATACGTATCTCCGCGCACGAGGGTGGGGCGCACACGTGGGCGCAACAATCGTTCTTGGGCGGAGGTGCTCAGGTCCTCAGCCGCCGAGGTGCGGCGAACGACAGCGCTGGCAGGGCGGCCGGACAACGCGGCGCGATGAGCGACGCGGCATTTTGTCCGTTAGGTCACTGCCGCACGAGCTCGCATCGGACAATCGATGTCGTGAACTCGCGCGTGGCACGGGCGTGCACCCGCTCGAGTCGCCGGATCGGCACGGTTTCGAGATGCACCAAGTCGAGGGGCGACTGCCGCGCGATGCGCTCGAATCGCGCGATGGTCATCCGATTCAGCCCGCCTTCCACCTCGCTGAACCGCGTTGCGCCGTCCGAGCGGATGCCGGAGCGCCATCGTATGAGCGCCGCTTCGCCGAACACGAGGTGCGCCCACGGGAACACAGAAAAGAGGTGGCCACCGAACGGATGGTACCACGTCGGGCCGAAGCTGGCGAGCACGCGTCCGCCCGTGCGCAGCATCCTATGCATCGCGACGAGCACTGTGGCGGGATCGGCGAAGTGCTCGAAGGCGTCGAGGGAGATGATCACGTCGAACACGGCCGCCGGCGGCTCGAAGCCGAACGTGCACACGTTGTCGACGTGAGCTGCGACGGCGCGCTCTCGAGCCTGGTCGATCACGCGGGGCACGATGTCGAGTCCGAACACGGAGTGGGCGACGGACGCCAGCTCCACAGCTTCGAGTCCGTCGCCGCAGCCGAAGTCCAGGACGTCGCGTCCTCGGCAGTGATCGAAGATGGCGGGGCCGAGGAGCGCGGCCAGTTTGCTCCGGTCGGCGTAAACGCTCGACGAGGTGCGTGCGGGTTCGGACGGTGCGATGCGCCGTAGCACACGATACTGCAGGCTGGCCAGCATGCGGCTCCGTGTCGGGTGGGCATGCCCCGACCGGGCTAATGATAGGTGGGCTGGGCGGTTCTGCAAGGCTCTCCACGAGGCACGGTGCAGCCGACACGCGCCGCCGGGCTCATCCGTGCCGACTTCGCGGCCGCGCCGACGGCGCGGCTCCAGCGACTCGCGCCGTCGTGCGTTCGCCAACCGCGCGTTAGGCGGAACCCGCGCGGCTCGCGCCGACGCAGGCCTCGCGCCCGAACAGCGCCGAGCCGGCATGGACCGAGTCGTACTGCTCTGCCCAGCGCCGAATGACTGCCGCCGCCTCACCGGCGCTCAGATGACGTTCTCGTCTGAGGCGTGGAAGGGCCAGGACCATGCTCGTCACCCCCCGGGCGCGAATCGAGTCAAGGAGCGCAAAGCATGACGCGTCGTGTGGTGTGACAGTCATGAATCCTTCCCCGGCAGTGTTGTGGGTCAAACGCCAGCGGCGGTCGCAGGTGCGCACCGCGGGAGGCGGAAGCTGAACACGGAGCCCTCGCCCACAATGCTCGTCGCCGTCAGATCGCCTCCCATCTCACGAGCAAAGCTGCGGCTGATCGCGAGGCCGAGGCCCGTGCCATCCGCCTTTCGTGTGAGCGTACTGTCGAGTTGCACGAACGGCTGGAAAATGAGGTCCAGCTTGTCATGCGGGATGCCGATGCCCGTATCCGCGACGCGGATGACGACGTCGACGTCGCCCGGAACGCACGCGACCGTGATCCGACCGCCGGCCTCGGTGAACTTCATTGCGTTCGAGAGCAGGTTGAGGACAACCTGCCGCACGCGAGCTCCGTTGCCGCGCACGCGCACCGCGGCGTCGCATGGCGCATACTCGTATTGCAACTCCTTCCGCTGCATCTGGACGTGCGCCAGCACTGCGGCCTCGGCGAGCACCTCGTGCACCGAGAGGTCGGTCAGCTGTAGCTCGACGCGCCCCGCTTCGATCTTGGCGAATGCAAGGACGTCCTCGATCAGGCCGAGGAGGTGTCGCTGACTTTCCTCGATGTGCCGAAGATGCTTGCGTTGGGCATCGGTGACCGGGCCATTGATCTCCAACTGCAGGATCTGCACGTACCCCAGAATCGCGTTGAGCGGCGTGCGAAGCTCGTGGCTCATCGTCGCCAGGAATTCGCTCTTGGCGCGGTTAGCCGCTTCGGCCACGAACCGCGCTCTCGACATGTCTCGATAGTGTACGGCCGCCTCGATGGCGAGCGTGGCTCGGCGCGCGAATTCCTCGGCAACCGCGAGATCATCCTGTGCGTAGCGGCGGCCCGAGCCGGAGCGCGTCGATGCCAGCGTGATGGCGCCGAGGATGCGGGCGCCGGAGCGCAACGGCACGATGAGCAACGATCGAGGATCGAGCGCGCGGATGCGTGCGAGCTCCTCGTCGGCCCACCCACCGGATGCCAGATAGGATGGCGGCACGTCCTCGAGGAGAAGCGATTGACCGGTTCGCAACACATTCGCAACCGGCTCGTTCGCCGCGATCACGGTGGGTCGTGCCGAGGGTCCGCTCAAACCGATCGGGTCGGCCTCGTGGTACACGACTTCGGCCCGCGTCACCATTCCATCGGGCTCGCTGACGTCGACGATGCACCACTCGGCGATTGCCGGGACGGCAATGGACGCAATCGCCTCGATGGTCGCGTCGTACCCGACCGAGACGGCGAACGCGTTGGCCGCATCCGTTAGGAAGCGCTCGCGCCGCTCAAAATCCCGTCGGGCGGTGATATCCTGGATCGCGAGCAGAATGAGCGGCGCGCTGTCGCCCTGGAAGGCGATGAGGCGGGCGTTCAACATGACGACGCGCCGTCCGATGACGGGGAACACGTGCTCGACTTCGATGTCGCTGAACCCCGTCGCCGTCTGCAGCACCTGGTCTAACACGCGGTGCATTCGCGCGACGTTCCATTGTCCGTCGCCTAACTCGAACAGGGACTGCCCGTCGGTCGCGGCGGCCGTGGTCTGGAACATGTCGTAGAACGCTCGATTCGCGCGCTCGACGCGGAAGGAGGCATCGATGACGAGCAGCGGCTCGCGGACGGTTTCGATGATGGCCTCGGCGTACCGGCGCGCCTGGTCGACCCGCTCGGCGTGGTGCTTTCGTTCGTCGATGTCCTGATACACGATCACGGCGCCAGTGATCATCTGCTCCGCGGTCCTGTAGGGTCGGACGAGCATCGAGTACCACCGTCCCCGGGCGTCCCGCACTTCCCGCTCGCGCACGGCCAATGTGTTGACGACTTCACCGATCAGCTTCTCGAGCTCCGGGAGGTCGACATTCGCGTGGAGATCGCCGATGCGCCGGCCGACATCGGTCGGTACGATGTTCATGAGGCGTTCGGCGCCGGCGGTGAAGCGGCGGATGCGCAGATCGGTCCCGACGATGACCGCGGGGATGTGCATGCTGGTGAGGAGATTCGTCAGGTCGTCGTTGAGCGTGGCGAGCTCGCCGTTCCGGGCGCGCAACTCGTCGTTCAGCGTCGCCAGCTCCTCGTTGGCCGACTGGAGCTCTTCCTTCGCCGTCTCGAGCTCTTCGTTCGTGCTCTGCAATTCTTCGTTGGCGGACTGCACCTCCTCGTTCGCCGCTTGCAGCTCGCCGATGGCGACCCCGTGCTCGTCTGCAATTTCCTGGAGACGCCGCTTGGCGGCGTCCAGCTCCTGGGCGATCTCGCCGGCGGCCTCGTCCCGCTGCCTAACGGGAGGGTGCTTGCTCTCGCTGCGGCGACGGACCCGGCGCTCACGGGCGCGCCGGCGTGTTGCGATCGCGCGATCGATGTCCTCGAAGAGAACCACGAAGAACTGCGCCTCGGACGACACGACCTTGAACGGAATGACTTCGAGGTCGACGTAGCGAAGCGCGCCGTCGTCGTGGACCAGGATGCCCTCTGCGCGCACGACATCCGCCTCCTTGCGCGCTTTCCGGATGGCTGCCCGCAGCTCGGAGCGAAGGTCATGCCGAGCCATATCGAGCAGATCGAAGCTGGCTGTGCCAGCGGTCGGCTCGAGATATGCGCCTGTGCGTCCGCGGAAATGCACGACCTGCAGTTGGTCATCCACCACGACGCCGGCGGGAGCGTAGCTGCCGAGCACGATCTGGTCGGCCGCGCGCTGGACTTCCACCGACTGTGGTCGACGTGCGTCTTTCGCCGACAACACGGCGAGCGCGTGCGGTTTGCGGGATGCGGGGAAGTCGAGGAAGTGGGGCCGGCCCGGGGTCTTCTGCCGAGCGTAGATACGAAGGCTCTTGTCGAGCGGTGCGAACATCGCGGACGCAGCGCCCACGGACTCGGAGTTTCCGAGCACCAGAATGCCGTCGGGTTTCAGCGCATAGTGAAAGAGCGCGAGAATCCGTTCGTGCAAGTTAGGCTGCAAATAGATGAGCACGTTGCGACAGCTGATCAGGTCCAACTGGGAGAACGGCGGATCGCTCGTAATGTTCTGCGGCGCGAACACGCAGAGCTCGCGGATGGCTTTGGCGACGCGATATCCGTGCGGCTCCCGGACGAAGAAGCGGCGCAGGCGCTCCGACGAGAGATCGGTCTCGATCGCGTGCGGATAGAGTCCTGCTCGCGCGCTCGCAATCGCCGCGTTGCTGAGATCCGTGGCGAACACCTGTATCGGCGTGCTGCGAGGCGAGCTGCCGAGCGATTCGACGATACAGATTGCGATCGAATACGCTTCCTGGCCGGTGGCGCACCCGGGGACCCATACACGAATCGACTCCTCCGGCTGACGCCGTTTGAGCAATTCGGGGAATATCGATTTGCCAAGGGCGGCGAAGACGTCGGGATCGCGGAAGAACCGCGTGACGCTGATCAGCAAGTCCGCGTAGAGGGCGTCCACTTCGGCGGCGTTGGTGTGCAGCATCTCCGCATAGTCGTCGAACGCGTCCGCGTTGCCCATCACCATGCGTCGCAGGATGCGGCGATGGACGGTGCCCACCTTGTATTGCGAGAAGTCGACGCCCGTTCGTTGCCTAACGAGGTCCAGGATCGGCGCGAGCGCGCCGGGGGATGGTGTGTGTCCGGAGTCCGCCCCGCCGTTGCCGGCAGGGTGCCCGATGCGCGCCAGGTGCGTTGCGATGTCGGCCGGCGGCAGCACGAAGTCCACGCAACCGGTGGCCGCTGCTGCGCGAGGCATTCCGTCGTAGCCGGCCGAGGCCGGATTCTGCGCGAAGGTCATCCCGCCCACGCCCTTGATCGCCTCGAGTCCTAACGCGCCATCCGAGCCCGTGCCCGAGAGGACTACGCCGACGGCATCGCTGCCGTGCACATCGGCTACGGAACGGAAAAATACGTCGATCGATCGCGCCGGACCGCCACGGCGGTCGCGCGGGACGAGCCTGAGATGGCCATCCGCCAGCGTCATCTGGACGCCGGGCGGGATGACGTAGGCATGGTCGGCTTCGATCCGCAGGCCGTCGGTGGCCTGCATCACCGGGATGATCGTCGCGCGGGCGAGCAGGTCGGCCAGAATGCTTTCGTGCGCGGGATCGAGGTGTTGAACGAGTACGTACGCGAGTCCGGTATCCGCAGGGAGTTGGCCGAGCAACTGCGTGAGTGCATCGAGGCCGCCCGCCGAGGCTCCCACCGCGACGACACGAACGCGAGGCGCGTGGTGCGTCTGGCTTGCGTCCGCGGTGACGACGTTCGTCGCCGTCACTGGGCACACGGCATCGTTAGGAGGGACCGCTCGGCGCATTTCGCCGGCAGACCGGGTCCGATGAGCGACCACGAAGGGATGGTAACCAAACGATGCGCCATCGCAAACTCCCGGTTGCAGAGGCGTCGCCAGAAGCGCCGGTGAGTTCTAGATGCGGCCTGTCGCAATCTGGTGACCATTGCGACACCCTGCATTACTTCGACGTGCGATCCTGTTTGTCAACTTGTCGCGCGACTCCTGACGCGGTGCGCGAAGCGGCGAGACCCGACCGGGCGTGTTGCGTGCCCGGTCGTAGTCCGTCCGGCTGCGTTAGGGCGTCGGCGGTGCGAGATTTCCGCAGGCGACGATGGTCTCTCGGTTGCCGGCCGAGGCACGCACGCTCACAAAGAAATTGCCCGCGGTTGGCGTCTCGACCGGGATCGTAGCAACCGCGGATCCATGGCCGTCGCCCTCGATTTTCACCGGCTGATAGGATTCCGCCGCACCAAACACTCCATCATCGGCGCCGCATTGGCCGCGGTGCACGGCCCACGGGTGGACGCCGCCGGGCGCCGCGTTCGCGATGTCCAAGGTGATTGTCGTCTTACCGCCGGCCGCGCTTGGCGCCATGGTGGCCGACCCTTTCATCTGCACGGCGCCTGCGAGATCAGCCGGGCTGGCGAGGTTCGCGTGCCAACGCGAGTTGAGGTTCACGTCGCCGTTGCTGACTTCCACTGCATGCTGATGGTGGAACGGATTACAGCCACACACTGCGAGCGCCATGGCGGCGAGGGTGAGGTATTGGCTGGTGCGCATAGACCCTCCGAGTGGGAGCGTGCTCATGAACGAGCATTTTCAATCGCCGTGACGGCAGTGCTCCGTCTCGCGGGACAGGCCTGGAGTCGGATTGGCCAAGCGACCAATGAATAGTACCACACATTGGTCATTTGGTCAATACGCAATGGCGGGTTCGGGTCGGCGGCGCACGCGTTTCCGCGCCAGCTGGCTGCCGACACGCCGACTCTCGATCGTCGGAGCGTGCCTCACGGCGTTCCGACGCACGTCCCTCGGAGGGCCGTTAGCTCTGCTGCGCGGCTGCCGGTCCTTCAACGGGTCGCCGGACCCGGCCGATGGCCGGGACGAACCGTCAAGAGCAAGCATTGCCCAACCGTTAGGCCGCTTCCGGTGGGCCGCAGCACGCGGGAGGGATCCGGAGAACGCCATGAGCGATCCGAATCGCCGCTCACGGCGCACGGCCTTCACGCTCGCGACGTGACAGGACCGTACGCACCTCATCGAGGCCCACGCCCAGCGCCCGCAATGCGACGAGCGCGTGATACACAAGGTCGGCGGCCTCGGCCGTCGCGCGCTCCGCGTCGCCGTCGCCTAACGCAACCACCAGCTCGGCGCACTCTTCGCCGAGTTTCTTGAGGCGCAGGTTGCGGTCGGTGAGAAGGCGGCGCGTGTAGCTTGGCGACGGGCCCGAACGGTCCGCGGCGCGTGACGCAATCACGGCATCCAGCGAAGCGAGCGCGTCCGCATCGACCGCCGCGCCGCCGAAACAGGATGCGTCACCGGTGTGGCACGCAGCCCCCGTCGAATGCACGCGCGCGAGCACCGCATCGCCATCGCAATCGGCCGACAGCGACACCACGCGCTGCACGCTGCCGCTCGCCAACCCCTTGTGCCACAGCCCGCGTCGCCGCGAGTGATAGTGCATCTCCCCCGTCTCCAGCGTGCGCTCGAGCGCGACACGATCGGCGAACGCGACCATCAAAACGGCGCCGGTCGATGCGTCCTGCGCGACGACCGTCACCAGTCCGCCGCCCTTCTCGAAATCGAGCGCATCGAGATCGAGTGGACGCGTCATGGTGCTTCACCGGAAACAGGAACGTCGAGCAGCGCGCGCGCCTCGTGTGCGAGCGCCGCGTTCGTGGCCACCGCGCTCGAGCCGAATGGCGTCTCGCGGCCGGCGCAATCCGTGAACACGCCGCCGGCCTCGCGAATCACCGGGAAGAGCGCCGCTGCATCCCAATCGGCGAGCACGCCGTCGATCATGACTTCGGCGCGTCCGGTAGCGACGAGGAAATAGCCGTAGCAATCGCCCCAATCGCGCGCCAGTGATGCGCGCGCCGCGAGCGTCCGCCAGCCAGTTAGGCGCTCCGGCGTACGCGCGAAGCGGTGGTCGGTCGTCAGGACGGTCGCGTCCTCGATCGCGCGCACGCCCGACACCCGGCAGCGCGCGCCGTTCCACCACGCGCCGAGCCCGACGGCGGCCGAGACCAGCTCGCCGAGCGCGGGGAAGCACGCCGCGCCGGCGAGCACCCGCGTGCCGTCGCACACCGCCACGAGCGTTCCCCAGAGCGGCACGCCGCGCACGAACGATCCGGTGCCGTCGATCGGATCGATGATCCATCGGCGCCGCGATTCCCGCCTAACTGCAGCGAGCTCCTCGCCGACGATGCCGTCGTCCGGGAAGCGCGCGATGATCCACTCGCGCGCCTGCTGCTCGGCCGCCCGGTCGGCAACGGTAACCGGTGAGCCGTCGGTCTTGCGCTCGATCGAAAGCCGCGAATTGAAGTATCGCAAGGCGGTGGCGCCGGCGGATCGCGCGACATCGCTCACCGCCTCCAGGAGCAGCGACCGGTCGTCGCTCATACGGCGTCCCGAACGCAAACGTTGCCGTTGGCCAGCGCGAGCTTGATCGCATCGACGGTCGTGCCGCCGTCGTGCAGGATGCCGGCCACGAGCGCGGCATCGGCGCCCGTGTCCGTTAGCACACGGCGCACATCTTCCGCCGAGCCGGCGCCGCCGGACGCGATCACGGGAACCGACACGGACGCCGCGACCGCCTGCGTGAGTGCGAGATCGTATCCGGCGCGCGTGCCGTCGCGGTCGATGCTCGTGAGCAGGATTTCGCCGGCGCCGCGCTCGACGCATTCTCGCGCCCACGCGATCGCGTCGCGCCCCGTCGGCGTCGTGGCGCCTCGAACGAACACTTCCCAGTGATCGCGCGTGCGCCGGGCATCGATGCTCGCCACCACGCACTGCGCACCCAAGTGCGCGCTCAACTCGGTGAGGAGCGCGGGCCTCGCCACGGCGGCGGTGTTCACCGCGATTTTGTCGGCGCCGGCGCGTAAGGCCCGCGATGCGTCGTCGACAGAACGAACGCCGCCGCCCACTGTCAGGGGAATGAAGAGGACATCGGCCGTGCGGCGTACGCAGTCGAGGAGCGTCTCGCGATCGTCGAGAGCGGCGGACACATCCAGGAACACGATTTCATCCGCGCCCGCCGCTTCGTACTCGGATGCGAGCGCGACCGGATCGCCCATCGCGCGCAAGCCGGCGAACCGAACGCCCTTCACCACGCTGCCGCCGGCGACGTCGAGGCATACGATCACGCGTTTGCGCAGCGTCATGCGTCCACCTCCAGCGCCACTGCTCCTTTCGTGCCTAACGACATGCCGGTTTCGACCATCGCGTCGCGCATCGCGAGGCCGAGTGCCTTGAACGCTGCCTCGACGATGTGATGCCGGTCGCGTCCGCGGAGCACGCGCAGGTGCAGCGTGATCCGCGCGTGCTCGGCGAAGGACCGCATCCAGTGATCGTAGCGGACGCTCGGCAATGGGCCCTCGTAGTACGACCGGCCGCCGGCATCGAGCACGCATTGCACGAGCGCATCATCCATCGCCACGGTGCGGTCGCCGAAGCGCGCGGCCGTTTCCGAGCGGCGAGCGGCAACGGCGGCGCCAAGCGTGATCGCGACGTCTTCGCTCACGTGGTGGGGCAGATCGCCCTCGGCGCTGACACACACGCCGAGCGCGGCGTAGCGGGCGAGGGTCACGAGCATGTGGTCGAGAAACGGAATCGTCGTCGCGATGTCGACGGATAAGTCGTCCGTCGAGATCTCGACCCGCACGGTGGTCTCGCGCGTCCGGCGTCGTGCTGTGGTCATTCGTGAAACTCCTCCTGGACGGCGCGCGGATCGAGCGCACCGGTGTAAAGCGCCATGCCGATCACTGCGGCGGCGGCGCCGGCTGACGCGAGCGAGCGGAGGTCGCCCATCGTCGCGATACCGCCTGCGGCGATCAGCGGATGCGGCGTCCGCGAGGCGACGTGTTCGACGAGCGGCACATCGGGGCCGTCGAGCCGGCCTTCCGCGTGCACCGCGGTCACGAGCACGCCGCCTAACGCGAGCCCGTCGAGCGCGGCGATGGCATCGCCGACCTGGAGCCTCGAGCGCCGGGCCCAGCCGTGCGTGACGACCGTGCGGTCGCGCACATCCAGTGCGACAATGAGACGGTACGGATGCCGGCCGGCGAGCTCGCCGAGCCATTGCGGATCATCGATGGCGCGCGTCGCTACCACGACGTGAGCGGCGCCCGCTGCCAACAGCTGGTCGGCGCGCTCGGCGGTTCGTATCCCGCCGCCAACCTGGACGCGCGCGCGCCCGTCGGCCAGCAGCGCCTGCACCGGCATCGCGTTCCCGCCGGTGCCTAACGCGGCGTCGAGGTCGACCACGTGCACGCGGCGAAATCCGGCGTCGACCCATCGGCGCATGACCGCGCACGGATCGGGAAGGCGCACGCGCTCGTCGTCGAACGAGCCGCCCACCAGCTGCACGCACGCGCCATCGCGGACATCGATGGCCGGAATGGCGATCATGCGGACAATCCGGCGAGAAAGGCGTGCACGAACTGGACACCGGCGAGCGAGCTCTTTTCCGGATGGAACTGCACGCCGACGGTGCGGCCGGCGCGGACGACGGCAGGGAACCGGTCGCGGTCGTGTGTCGTCCACGCGGTGACGAGCGTGTCATCTTCGGGGCGGCACGCATAGCCGTTGGCGAAGTACGCCGTGCGCAGCGGCGCGGCGCGGAACAGCGGATCGCGTGCATCGTCCACGGTGTTCCAGCCGATGTGCGGCACGCGGAACGCCGCGAGACGCGACACGCGTCCAGCGATGACGCCGAGGCCGCGTCCCGGGCCTTCGGTGCTCGCGTCGAAGAGGAGCTGCATGCCGAGGCAGACGCCGAGGGTGGGCAGTCCGGCGCGGATGGCGTCGCGCATCGCGGCGCGCGCCGGCGTTAGGCGCGCGGCCGCCTGGCGAAAGTTGCCGACGCCCGGCAGGACGAGCACGTCGGTGCGCAGCGCGATCAGGGGGTCTCCGTCGATCGCCACCGACACGCCGTCGCCGGCGAGCGCCTTGGCCAGCGAGTGCAGGTTGCCGGCGCCGTAGTCGAAGATCGTCACGCGCATCACGGCAAGACCTCGCGCAGTGCGCCTAACGCCTGGTCGAGCATCGGCCACGGGCCGACGGTCATGCGCAGCGCGCATCCGCCGGTCGACGCGAGGGCGCTGCCGGCCGGTGCGCGGAGCCCCTCGAAGGGACGCACGGCAATCCCTCGCGCGCGGAGCGCGGCGGCGACGGAGGCCGCGTGCGCGACCGGCACGAGCACGAAGTTGGCGTGCGAGGGCAGGGGGCTGCGCCCGAGGTCTTGCAACGCACGAACGAGCGCGCCGCGCATTTCGATGGCCGCGTGGACGCGGGTCTGGACCCAGTCGAGGTCCGTGCCTAACACAGCCAGCGCCGCCCGCTCGGCGAGCGCGTTCGTCTTGTATGGACCGCGGGACTTCTCCACTTCGGCGACGAGCCCGGGATGGCCGATCGCGTACCCGATGCGGAGCCCGGCGAGCCCGAACGCCTTCGACATCGTCCGTACGATGAGGACACGACCGCTGCCCATCGCCAGGTCGACCATGCTGCAGCCCGCGAACTCGGCGTAGGCTTCGTCGATGATCACGACGCCGCGTGCGCGCGCCGCGATGCGCTCGATCGCCGAGCGCGAGAGCGCCGTGCCGGTGGGATTGTTAGGCGAACACAGGTAGACGATGGCCGCATTGGTTGCGGTCATGGCGTCCGCGTCGACGTCGTAGTCGCCGGTCAGGGGCACGAGCACCGGCGCCAGCGCGTTCATGCGCGCGAACGCCGGCATCATGGCGAATGACGGATCCGGAATCGCGATGCGGTCGCCGGGTTCGGCGAAGGCTCGGATCGCGGAATCGAGCACATCGTCCGAGCCGCAGCCGGTCACGATCGACGCAGGCTCCACGCCGGCGTAGCCGGCGAGCGCGCACTTGAGCGACTGCGCATAGACCTCCGGATATCGGGTCACGGTCGACGAGGCAGCGTCGCGAATCGCGCGCTCCGCGGCTGGCGGCATGCCCCACAGGTTGGTATTGTCGCTCAGGTCGATGGCACACGGGCGGCGATCGGGCGTGTAGAGCGCGAGGTCCGCGTAGCTCGTGCGCGTGCGCAGCGGCGGCGGGGTCACGTTAGGCCTCCGGCGGACCGGGCGGCGATCGCGTGTCCCGGCAGGCCTTCGCCTACCGCGAACGCCGCCACGTCCGGCGCGAGCGCCGCGGCGGCGCGCGCGCTGACGCGCTGATACGTCGTCCAACGGACGAAGTCGAGCGGCGACAGGCCGGAGTAGGACCGGGCAAGACCGCCTGTCGGCAGGACGTGATTGGCGCCCGTCATGTAGTCGCCGAACGCCACGGACGCCGTGGCGCCGACGAACACGGTGCCGGCGTTGCGGACCCGGTCGAGTGCGCTGTCGGCGTCCGCGACGGCGAGCAGCAAGTGCTCGGGCGCGTAGTCGGCGGCAAAGGCGATCGCCTCGCCAAGCGACTCGGCCACGAGCACGCCGCCGTTGTTCGCGAACGCCCGGGCGATCACATCGCGCCGCGGTTGGGCGGCGAGCGCGGCGCCGATGGCGGCCGTTAGGCTCCGCGCCGTGCCGTCGCCGATCACGACGGCGACGACGCACGCGCGCGCATCGTGCTCGGCCTGCGCCAGCATCTCCAGCGCGACGTGCCGAGGGTCGCACGACTCGTCGGCGATCACGAGCAACTCGCTCGGCCCCGCCGGCGAGTCGATCGCGACCGCTCCCGTCACCTGGAGCTTCGCTTCGGCGACGTATGCGTTGCCGGGCCCAACGATGCGATCCACGGGCGGAATGGTGTCCGTGCCATACGCCATTGCCGCGATGGCGCCGGCGCCGCCGACGGCGAACACCCGATCGACGTTCGCGATCGCCGCGGCCGCCAGGACGAGTGGTGAGGGCTCGCACCCGCGAGGCGGCGAACACAACACCACCTCGCCGACGCCGGCGGCGCGCGCCGGTATGGCACCCATGAGGACGCTGCTCGGGTAGGCGGCGTCGCCGCCCGGCGCGTAGACGCCGACTCGCGCGAGCGGGTCCGGCCTTCGCCCAACGACGATGCCGGGCTCCGTCTCGCAGAGGAACGTCTGCGGGCGCATGGCATCGTGCGCATGGAAGATGTTGCGCGCCGCACGGTGGATGGCGCGGCGCAGCCCCGCGTCCAGCGCATCCAGCGCCCGGTTCCACTGCGTTCGCGGCACCTCGAGCGACTCGAGCGACACGCCATCGTAGCGTTGGGCGAGCTCGCGCAGCGCCGTGTCACCCCGGGCGCGCACGTCGGCGATCAGCGATGCCACGCTCGCGCGGACGCCGGGATCGCTGGACGTGGAGCGATCGCACAACCATCGGTACACGGCCGGCGTGAGATCGCGAACGCGTCCGGTGTACCGCGTGGGGACCGCGACGGCGACACTCATGGCATGAGCCTCTCGATGCGCGTGACGAGAATGCCCTCGGCGTCCAGGGCCTTGAGCTCGGCGACGATGCGGTAGACGCCCGACGCCGGCACAACGGCGTGCACCGCGACGTGTTCGCCGCTGTTCATGATGTCGACCACCGTTGGGCCGTTGAGCCCCGGGAGCACGCGCTTGACTTGCGTTAGGCGGGCGCGCGGCACGTTGGCCATGAGGTAGCGCTGGCCGCGCGCCCGCAGCACGGACTCGAGGGCGCCGACGAGGTCGTCGAGCACGCGCCCGCAGTCCGGGCGTCGCGGGGCGCTCGCCGTCACCATGCGCGCCGACGATTCGAGAATCGTGGCGACTTCGTGCAGTCCGTTCACGCGCAGCGTGGAGCCGGTGGCAACGAGATCGACGATCACGTCCGCGATGCCAATGTGGGGCGCGATCTCGGATGCGCCGGACACCGGTACGATTTCCACCGTGCGGCGCGCGGCCGCGAAGAAGCGCGCGGCGACACGCGGGAAGCTGGTCGCGACACGCGCTCCGTGCGGAATCGCTTCGACCGCGCGAATGTCGCTGGCGTCGGTGGCCGCCACGACGAGGCGGCAGCGACCGAACTCGAGATCGGCGAGCGTGTTCAGAGCGCGATCGGACTCGGCGATGAGGTCGGCTCCGGTGACGCCGGCATCCGCGGCGCCATCGGCGACGAACTCGGGAATGTCCTGGGCGCGGACGAAGATGGCCTCGAACAGGTCGCCGAGGGTGGAGGTGAGTGCGCGTTCATCGCGCGCGCGCACGTCGACGCCGGCGTCGCGGAACAGCTCGCGGGCGTCGTCGGCCAGTCGGCCTTTGTTGGGCAGGGCGATTCGTAGCACGGTCGTTGGGCAAACAGAAAAGGCCCGTCCAGAAGTGGACGGGCCTCGAGCGGAGCGTGAATGGTGGATGCTTACCGAGTCATCCGCATGCGCGCTCCGCCGCGACCCGTCGGGCCGTGGTGGTGAAGCGCGTGATGGTGGGTGACGCGGTGAGCGTGCATGGCAACAACATATGCGATGGACGTGCGGGTGTCAAAGTGCGGAGACAAAGAACAAAGACTCGTTGGCCGTAATCCATTCAATCCGTTCTCGCGGCCCTTGCCTGCACCTCTTGCGGCGAGAGATCCTCGATCCAGGCGAGCACCACCCACACGTGCCCGAACGGATCGCGCACACTCGCCGAGCGCGCGCCGTAGAACATGGGCGTCGGCGGCTGAATCAGCTCGCAGCCGGCGCGCACCGCGCGCTCGATCAGCGCGGCGTCGTCATCAGTCATGATGTGCAGGCCCGCGGTACATGCGCCAAGCGTCCGAGGTTCCTCGTACAGCCGATGATCCGGATCGCCGAGCATGATCACCGATCCCGCGATGTCGAGCTCGGCGTGAACGATCTTGCCGTTAGGCGCGGCGATGCGGAAGAGCTCGACGGCGCCGAACGCGCGCACGTAGAAGGCGATGGCCCGGTCGGCGCCATCGATGTAGATGTGCGGGACGATCGCGTTTCGGTAGCGCTCGGGGCGGCGGGTCATGGCGTCTGATGGCTCCTGCGATGAGACGACGGTCAGATGAGTGGGGGCGGCGAAAAGCGGGCACAGCTGTTCCTACTATTATTATAGCGCACCCGCCGTATATTTGTCCGGACATTTCGCCGGCCGGCCCCAGCGGTCCGGACAACCTGCCATCCGCCGTCGCGCACGCGCCTTTGCCGCCGACCGCACCGAGGGAGATCCACCATGGATGAGAAACTCCGCAAGGAAGTGCGCATCCTGAAGGCGTACGCCATCCTCTCGTCGCTCTTGTTCGCCGTGCTGCTCTTCACCGCGTTCCGCTCGCCGAAAACCGTGGACTTCGACCAGATCAACGCGCACCGCATCAACATCCGCGAGACCAACGGCACGATCCGCCTCGCCATTTCCAACACCGACGAATTTCCCGGCGGCACCATCGGCGGCGTCGAGCTCAAGTATCGCAACGGACACCGCGGGGCAGGACTGCTCTTCTTCAACGACGATGGCGACGAGAACGGCGGCCTTACGTACGAGACGCACATGGTGAACGGCGTGCCCGAGGCGAGCAGCACCATTCGCTTCGACCACTTCCGCCAGCAGGAAGCCGTGGGCCTCGACTACGAGCAGCATGGGACGACGAAACAATCCGGTCTGCTGGTGTGGGATCAGCCGAACGAACCGCTCACCGGCGACATGGCGCGCGCGCTCAACGACATTCAGGCCATGAAGGACACCGCGGCCCAGCGCGCGGCGTTCAAGTCGTTCCAGCAGAAGTACGACAAGGCGTTCGGCCACTTCACGCAGCGCGTGTTCGTTGGGCGGACGAAGAACGATGACGCCGCGGTGCTGCTCATGGACAAGAAGGGGAAGGCGCGCGTCAAGCTGGCGGTGGACAGCGCGAACAACGCGTCCCTCGAGTTCCTGGACGACAGCGGGAAGGTCGTGTACCGCTTGCCTAACGACTCGACCGGAAAGTAGCTGCTGCCGTCAGTCGGCGGACAGGGCACGGGCGGGGTCCGCGTGCGCGGCTCGGCGCGCGGGCACCCAGCTCGCACAGGTCGTGATGCAGATCAGCGCGATCGGCGCGGCGACGATCGTCGCCACCGCGGGGCCCGTGAGGCCGGACTGCATGGACTCGATGTCGCGCGCCAGCACGAGAAACGCCGCGGCGCCGATCACCACGCCAATGCCCGCCATCGCCATGCCCTGCCGCGTCACGAACGCGGCCACCGTCGATGGCAGCGCACCCATCGCCATGCGAATGCTCATCTCTTTCGCCCTCGCGTTGACGAGATACGAGAGCACGCCGTACAGCCCGATCGCCGCGAGCAGCAGGGCAATGGTTCCCGTCGTGGCGAGAATGGTGACCATGAACCAGAGTCGCGCCGTCGACTCGCGCAGCACGTCCGTCATCGGCTTCACGCGGAACGGCGGCACGGACCCATCGACATCCGTGATCGCGCGCTCGACGAGGGTACGCATCGCGTGCGGATCGCCGGATGATTTGACGGCGAGCGCCAGCACGCGCATCACCACCGAGCGGTTGGTGTCCGGCGAGACGACGTTGGGCAGATAGACGACGCCGACGCGAGGGCCGGCGAGCGACGTGTCGGCCACCGACCCGACGACGCCGACGACCGTGTACCACGAATCGCTCCTCGGATCTTGCGTAAGGCGGATGCGGCGCCCGATGGCGCGCGCACCCGTCGAGTCGCCCCAGTAGCGATGGGCGAGCGAGCGGTCGATGATCGCCTCGTACGGCGACTGCCTGCCGCCGGGATAGAAATCCCGACCGGCAACGATCGGGATGCCGAGCGCCGGGAAGAATCCGTCGCCGGCCGTGAGCGCGAGATCGGAGGGGGGCAGCGTCGTCGACGTTCCCGGATCCGCGTCGCTCCACACGGGGGTGTACGTCGAGCCTAACTGGAACATCGGAAGTTTGGAGCTCACGCCGGCGGCGCTGACGCCCGGCAGCTTGCGAACCCGCGTCACGAGCCGCTGCGCATAGCGCACCGCGTCGCTGTCGTGTGGATACGCCACGAGCGGCAGCGAGATCCACGCGGTGAGCGTGTGACTGGCATCGAAGCCGGGATCCGCGCGCCGCAGGCGATATGCGTTCTGCAGGAGAAACGCGGCGCCCGTCACGAGCAGCGTTGCGAACGCGACTTGCGTCACGACTAACGTGCGGCGCGCGCGCTGGCGATCGCGTCCCGTCGTCCCGCCGCGCGATCCATCGCGCAGACGGTTGCCCAGGTTCCGCACGTCGAGGCGCAGCCACGCGATCGAGCTGCAGGCGAAGGCCATGGCGATGGTGATGCCGACGGCGAATCCGATGACCGCCGGATGCAAAGCAATTTCCGACAACCGCGGAATGCCCTGCGGCGCGGCATCCACGAGCGCGCGGATGCCGATGCGCGCGATGGCCACACCGGCCACGCCGCCCAACGCGCCTAACAGCAGCGACTCGGCCACGAACTGCGCCAGCACGCGCCGAGTGCCGGCGCCCAACACCACCCGCAGCGCCAGCTCGCGCTGCCGGCCTTCGGCGCGCGTGAGCAGCAGGCTCGCCGCATTCGCAAGGGCAATCGCGAACAGCAGCACACCGGCCGCCGCCGCGATGATCGCGACGGTGCCGAATCCGCCGACCACGTCGTCCCGCATCGGGTGCACGACGACGCCCGCGTGGGCCTGCCGCAGAAACTCGGCCAACGCCATCGACGGCGCGATGTCGGGATAGAGCTCGCCCATGCGCGGCATCAACCGCGCGATTTCGCGCCGAGCGTCATCGATCGTGACGCCCGGACGCAGGCGCGCGAATGCCTGGTGCGCGAACGGACCGCCGTACGCCGTCGCGGAATCCAGCTCGATCGGCGTCCAGAGCTGCGTCCCCTCGTCGGGAAAATGGAACCCGGAGGCAGTGACCCCGACGATGGTGCGCGATTGTCCATCGACGATCAGCTGCTTGCCGATGACGGTGCGGTCGCCGCCGTAATGCCGTCGCCAGAAGCCTTCGCTGATGACCACCACGGGTGTTGCGTTAGGCACGTCCTCGGCGGCCGTGTACGGGCGCCCGGCGATGAACCGGGGGCCCAGCAGCGAAAAGAGGTTCGCGCTGGCCGCGGCGCCGTTGAGACGCTCGGCGTGTTCGTCGCCGGCGCGCGTGACCACGTTCACCGCCGTCCGATCGACCACGCCGATGCCATCGAAGGACGTCGCAAGACGCTTGATGGCGAAGTACGTGCTCACGGACTGCGGCGCCAGCGGGAAGCCCATGCCGGGCAGGGACCACCAGACGCCTACCAGACGGTTAGCATTCGGATAGGGCAGAGGACGGAGAACGACCGAGTCCAGCACCGCGAATATGGCGGTGGTCCCGCCGATGCCAATTGCGAGCGTCGCGGCAATGCTCGCCGTGAACGCCGGCGTCCGGCGAAGTTGGCGAAACGCAAAGCGGATGTCCCGCACGAGATTGTCGATGATGCTGAACCCGCGGGCATCGCCCACCTGCTCACGCACGGTCTCCACGCCGCCGATCGCGATCCTGGCCGCGCGGGCCGCGTCTGCGGGCGGCATGCCGCGGGTCATGTTGTAGGCCGTTTCCATCTCGAGATGCGTGCGCAGCTCGTCATCGAGATCCATCATGATCCGGTGGCGGTGCAGCGACTCGCGCCCACGAGTCAGGAACATCTTCATGCGGTCCCACACCGTGACCCTCACGTAGCCTCCACGACGAGCGTGACTGCGGCGACGAATCGCTTCCAGCTTGCGAGCTCCTGCCCCATGGCGCGCCGGCCGGCAACGGTAACCGTGTAGTACTTCGCCCGCCGATTGTTCTCGGTCGTACGCCAGGACGTGGATACCCAGCCGCGCTGTTCGAGGCGCACGACGGCCGGGTAGATCGAGCCTTGCCCAACCTGGAGGAGATCGCGCGACAGCTCCTGAATTCGGTGCGCGAGACCCCAGCCGTGCATCGGCTCGAGCGACAGCGTCTTCAGGATCAGCAGGTCGAGCGTGCCCTGCAGCACCTGCTCGGCGGACTCGGTGCGAACCATGCGCGAACGGGCGCTGTCGTGAAACGACATGGTGGCGTCTTCTCCCGGGTGTCGGGAGAACGTGGGCTCTCTTCTCCCGAATGTCAAGAGGAGCAGCGTTCGGCTCGCGTGCATGGGCGCTCGCGCATCGGCGCGCTCGATCCCGTTGACGCAACGCTGACATTGTCGCCGGCGGCGTGCTCGGGGCGCGTTGACAGCGGGATGACGCCGGCCGATTTTTCTCCTGCCGTCTTGTCCGTCGGGCCGACCAGGGCTCGCCGTTAGGCAGGACGAATCGTTCTCAGTCCGAGGTGTTGCATGGTCACGATGCGTCGGCGACGTGCTGCGTCGGCGGTGGGTGCGGTCGTCGCGCTGCTTGCTGCGCTCCTCGGCGCGCGCCGGCCGAGTGCGCTCCCCGCTCCCATCTGCGACCCGCCGTCCGTTAGTCGCCCGGAGCCGGCGCTCGATGCGCCCGCCAGGCCGGACTGGCTGCTCGCCGAGCACCGGTACATCGCGCTCGCGCGGTGGTTGGCGGCTGCGAGCGCGCGCGCGGGCGCGCCGGCGCCGACGCTCGATTACGTGCGCGGCGTAATCGCCAACAAGGAGAACGAGAACGCGCAGTCGATCCGGGATCTCGAGCCGCTGGTACCGCGTCTCGATCCTGTCGCCGATTCGGCGCGTTTCCGGGTGGCATTGAAGACGCTCGCCGATGATTACATGAAGACGTATCGGTACGGCGACGCCGCCAATGCACTCGAGCGCCTCTATCGGGCGAGCGCCGCGACGATGGCGCCGGCGGATCGCACCGACCTGCGCAGCGAGCTGCTGCTGCGGCGCGCGCTGCGCGACGCGCCCAGGCAGCGCACGGCGGTGTCGTCTCCGTTTGCCATCCCGCTCACGCCTAACGCCATCGGACTGCGCGACGTCACGGTCCACGTCGGGCGCGATTCGTCCAAATGGATTTTCGACACGGGTGCGAACCTCTCGACCATCACCGAAACGGTGGCGCGGCGGCTCCGCCTCCACGTGATCACGAGTGGATCGACGACGAGCGGCATCACTGGGGTCGCTGTCCCGTCTCGGGTGGCGGTGATTCCGGAGTTGCGCATCGGCGCCGCGCGCGTCGAGAACGTCGTCGTGCTCGTGATGCCCGACAGCATGCTCGACATTCCGCAGATCAAGTTCCAGATCACCGCCATCCTCGGCTATCCGGTGCTCGAGGCGTTGGGCCGACTCGCCATCGGCACCGACAGTCTGCGCGTCGATCCGGCGGCGGGCGAGGCGCCGAGTGATTCATCGAACCTGTTCCTGGACGATCTGTCGCCCGTCGTGTCGGCAACAGTGGGAGATTCGACGCGTCTCTTTCATTTCGACAGCGGCGCCGACGCGACCCTGCTCACGGTGCGTTTCTGCCGCGCGTACTCGACGCTCCTCAGCGGTCTCGATCCGACCCACACGCACATCGGTGGCGCGGGCGGCGACAAGACGTACGCAGGATACGAGCTCGCCCGGCTCCCGCTCGCGATTGGTGGACACCAGGCTGTCCTCGACAGCGTCTTCGTGATGCGCGAGGAGGCAAAGACGCCGTTCGACGCGTACTACGGCAACTTGTCGGGGACCATGGCCGCCCGGTACGGCGGGTACACGATCGATTTTCGCGCGATGACCTTTCGGTTGGGCGCCGGCGCGCGTTAGGAAGGCGGATCGAACGGATGCCGCGACTTCGCGCAGAAGCCGGGCGCGCACCATCGACGGTGCCCGCCAACTGGAGTGTGTACTGCGATACTACCGAAGGCGACGGCGAGGGCGAGAAGACATCCGATGTCGCACGTCACCGCCGTTCAGCACAATGTCTGTTGTCGAGGGGCGTCTCGCGCGCTCACGGGTAAGTCGCCCGCGTGGCTTGGGCCGGCGCGTGGTGCATGAGGCTTGCCGTGAGCGCGGCCGCCCCACCGACGAACGCGATGCCGAGCGCGGTGCGCAGCAGCGAGAAGTGTCCCTGGCGTGCGGCGGCGACGCCGGTGCGCGGAATCGACACCGCGCCGCCTCCCCACTGCATGCTCGGCGCGAAATGGTAATCGATGTTCCGTGTGGACGTGGTGTTCGACACCTGAAGCAGTAAGGCGAGCGAATCGACCTCGTGCAGTTTGCCCTGGACGCGGAACACGCCCGGGCCGAGGCGCGGAGCCAAGGCAGGAATCGCGGAATCGGTGAGCGTCAGCTGGACGCTGTTCCCGGGGCGCAATTCATTCACCGGCGTGACGGGCTAGGTCATGCACGCGAAGCCCGTGAGGCAGAGCAGGGCGGGGGCGAAGCGGCGCAGCCTGCCAAAGATGGTCGTCATGGCGCGGTCCGGTTAGACGTTCTCCGTTGCACAACATGGCGCAGAAGACGCGGCGCCTGCAACCCCCGGCGTCCGGGTGGCTGGCCCTGTTGGCGATCAACCCTTGACAATCAAGATGAGAGCGCGCATCCTGGGTACAGCCTCGTCACCCGGAGCGCGCGTTGGTCGAGCCCAATACGGATGTGATCCAGGGCACGCTGGATCTGCTCATCCTCAAGACACTGAGCCTCGAGCCGATGCACGGGTTCGGCATCGCGCGGCGCATCGAGCAGATCTCGCGCGGCGTGTTCCGCATCAACCCGGGTTCGCTGCTCACGGCGCTGCAGCGACTCGAGCGGGCGGGGTGGCTGGACGCGGAGTGGCGGCAGACGGAGAACGCGCGGCGGGCGCGGTACTACGCGCTGACGCGGGCAGGGCGCAAGCAGCTCGAGGTGGAAACGTCCACGTGGAACCAGCGCGCGACGGCTATCGCGCGGCTGCTCAAAGCCGAGGCCTAACGCGTGTCGCTCTGGCGGCAGGTAGCGCGGGGGTTGCGCGTGCTCGTGCACCGGGGCGCCTCGGATCGCGATGTGGACGACGAGGTCGCGCATTATCTCGATCAGGCCACCGCGGCGCACATCGGGCGCGGTCTCACGGAGGCGGCGGCTCGGCGCGCGGCGGCGATCGAGATCGGGAATCCGGTGGTCGTGCGGGAGCAGGTGCGGGATTCTGGTTGGGAGAACATCGCCGCGTCCACGGCCGGCGATCTCAGGGTCGCGGTGCGACGCCTGCGCACCCACCCCGGCTTCGCGGTGGTGGCCGTGCTCACGCTTGCGTTAGGCATCGGCGCCGCCACCGCCATCTTCGGCGCGGTGAACCCGATTCTGTTCGAGCCGCTCGCCTACCCGCACGCGGATCGTGTGGTGATGATCTCGGACGTGCGCGCCGACGGATCCCGCCTCGCGACCACGTACGGGACCTACGTCGAGATTGCCCAACGCAGCCGCGTATTTCAAGCGCTCGCCGCGATCGACGCGTGGCAGCCGGCCCTGTCGGGCGACGGCGAGCCCGAGCGTCTCGCGGGGCAGCAGGTGAGCGCGAGTTATTTTCGCGTGTTGGGCATCTCGCCGGCGCTCGGCCGCAACTTCGCCGACGCCGACGACCGGCCGGGCGGGCCCCGCGTCGCCATCCTGAGCGCGCGTCTGGTCGCGCGGCGGTTCGGCGGCGATCGCAATGTCGTCGGCCGCGTCATCGACCTCGATGGCAATCCGTTCACCGTGATCGGCGTGATGCCGGCGGGCTTCGACAACGTGCTCGAAGCCGCCGCCGACGTCTGGACGCCGCTGCAGATGCGGCCGCGTGCCGCCTTCGAGAGCCGCGAGTGGGGCCACCATCAGGCGATGATCGGCCGTCTCGAGCCGGGGGTGAGCCTCGACGAGGCGCGCCGCGAGCTGAATGCCATTGCCCACTCGCCCCAAGCGGACTTCCCACGGCCGGCCTGGGCATCGCTCAACGACGGCCTGATGGTGCACGCGCTCCAGTACGATGTGACGAGCGGCGTGAGGCCGGCGCTGCTCGCGGTGCTGGGGGCGGTGGTGCTGCTGCTGGCCATCGCCTGCGTCAACGTGGCCAACCTGCTGCTGGCGCGCGGGGCCCAGCGCGCGGACGAGTTCGCGATGCGCGTCGCGTTGGGCGCGGGCCGCGGCCGCCTCGTGCGCCAGCTGCTGACCGAGAGCCTGGTGCTCGCCGCGTGCGGCGGCGTTCTTGCGTTAGGCGTGGCCGAGGCGGGGGTGCGCGGGCTCATCGCGCTCACGCCGGAGGGAGTGCCGCGCGCTGGCGCCATCGGACTCGACGGCCGCGCGTTCGCCTTCGCGCTCCTTGTGACGGCAATCATCGGCATCGCCGTCGGCATTGCACCGGCGCTGCGCGCGTCCAGGAACGCCGCCGGCCCCGGGCTCGCGCGCGCATCCTCGCGCGTTGCCGGGGGACACGCTGCCAGCCGCCGCGTGCTCGTGGTCGCCGAAGTGGCGCTCGCGCTCGTGCTGCTCGTGGGCGCGGGGCTGTTGCTGCGCAGTCTTGCGCAGCTGTTCGCGGTTGCGCCGGGCTTCGACGCGACCAACGTGCTCACGATGCAGATCGATGCGGCCGGTCACCGCTACGCGTCGGACAGCGCGCGGCTCGAGTTCTTCGCGCAGGCGCTCGACGCGGTGCGCGCGGTGCCCGGCGTAGCGTCGGCGGCGTTCACGAGTCAACTGCCGTTGAGCGGCGATGTCGACGCCTACGGCATTGCGTTCGAGAACGACGCCGTGAAGAGCGGCGACGAGGGATCGGCGCTCCGCTACGCCGTCACGCCGGACTACTTCAAGACGATGGGCATTCCGCTGCGCGCGGGCCGTCTCGTCGACGCGCACGACCTGCCCGGGGCGCCGGAAGCGCTCGTGATCAACGAGTCGTTCGCGAAGCGGCGGTTCCCGGGTCAGAATCCGATCGGCCAGCGCGTGCGTGTCGGTCCGGAGCTCGGCGATGCGAAGCGGCCGTGGGACTACGTCGTGGGCGTGGTGGGCGACGTGAAGCAGACGTCGCTGGCCGTGGCCCAAGAGGATCAGTTCTACGTCGCGTCCGGGCAGTGGGACTGGGTAGACAACGTACAAACGCTGGTCGTGCGCGCGCGCGTCCAGCCGGTGTCGCTGATTCCGTTAGTCAAGCGGGCCATCTGGTCGGTGGATCGCGACCAGCCGGTCACGCGGGTGGCGACGATGGCGGCGCTGGTGCGGCAGTCGGCGGCCGAGCGGCGGTTCGTCCTCATCGTCTTCGAGATTTTCGCGGCGGCGGCCTTGGCGTTGGCGGCGATCGGTCTGTACGGCGTGCTCTCGGGCAGCGTGGCCGAGCGCACGCGGGAAATCGGCGTGCGCTCTGCGTTAGGCGCGACGCAGTCGCAGATTCTAGCGCTCGTCGTGCGCGAGGGCATGGGCTTGACGGTGGTGGGCGTCGCGATCGGCCTGGCGGGCGCGGTGGCGGCGAGCCGGGCGCTGGTGACGCTGTTGTTCGGCGTGTCGCGCCTCGATCCCGTGACCTACGCGGGCGTCGTGGTGCTGCTCGCCGTCGTGTCGGCGCTGGCCTGTTGGATTCCGGCGTCCCGCGCGGCGCGGGTGGATCCCTCGATCACGCTGCGGTCGGAGTAGGCGCGCCGGCAGTTCGTGCCGCTTGGCCGGCACCGGGTGGCGCGGCCGGCCTTGCGGCGGCGGGCGCAGCCGCCTAACGTTACTCCCTCCCTAACGGACGCGGCCCGCGCGCGATGCCGCACGCGCCGGCGCCGGCTCGGCCACTCCGGCCGCCCGGCCGCGTTCCTCTCGCGCTCGATCCCATGTCCCATTGTGCCTGCCGTCTCGCCGCCGCCTTGAGCGCGGCGCTGGTAGCCGCCGCGCCAATGCTCGCTGCCCAACACACTGTGCCGGCGACGGTGCTCCCGGGCGTTCCGGCCGATTCGTCGCACCGCGCCGTCACGGCGCTGGGCATCGAGCGCGATCGCGGATCGCTCGGCGCTGCCCAACAGACCGTGTCCGGCGACGGGCTTACCGCGGCGGGCGAGACCAACATCGTGAGGGCGCTCGCCGGGCGCGTCACCGGCGCGGACGTCAGCGGCACCGGCGCGTCCGGCAGCTCGGTGAGCCTGTTGCTCCGCGGCGCGCGCACGGCAGGCGGCAACGACCAGCCGCTGTTCGTCGTCGACGGCGTACCGGTGGCCAACCAGAGCGTCACCGGCCGGAACGGCAACATCGATTTCGGCAGCTTGTTGGGCGACATCGACCCGAACGACGTCGCCTCGATCACCGTGCTCAATGGGCCTAACGCGGCCGCGCTGTACGGCAGCCGCGCGCAGAACGGCGCCGTGCTCATCACGACCACGCGGGCCGCGCGCTCGAGCGGCTTTGCCGTCACCGCGCGCCAGGATTACACGTTCGAGTCGCCACAGCGGCTCCCGCAGTTCCAGAGTCGCTTTGCGTTGGGCAGCGACGGCGTCTACTCGCCGGGCGGCTTCGGCACCTGGGGGCCCGCGGTCTACGGCACCGAGCAGGTGCAGTGGTGGAGCAGCGGCCAGCCGGCGCCGCTGGTGGCGCAGCCGAACGATCTGCGAGACTATCTCGTGCAGGGGCACACGTCGACCACGACGGCCGCGGTGTCGGCCGCGTCGGCGCGCGGCGACGTACGGTTAGGCATCTCGCGCGTCGGCCAGGCCGGCGTGTCGCCGAACAGCGGCTCCGATCGCCTGGGGACGTCGTTGTCGGCCGGCATGGATGTGCTGCCGCGGCTGCGCGTGCGCATCGATGGCGCGTACACGCACTTCGACGCAAAACAGCAGCCGGTGCAGGGACTGGATGGCGACAATCCCTTTCAGGTGTTCCTCTTCGAGGGGAGCGCGCTCGATCCGAGCCGCATGCGCTCCGACGCCCTGACGACGCGCCAGAACTCGTTCGCCACTGCCTTCGGCATCAACAACCCGTACTGGGATGCGTTCGTCAATACCAACGGCGACAACCGGGATCACGCGCTCGGTGTGATCAGCGCCGACTACGCATTTGCGCCGTGGCTGCGTGCGTCCATCCGCAGCGGCATCGACTGGTGGCACGATCGCGAGTTCGCCCAAGACGTCCTGGCGACCGAGCCGCTGTTCACCGAGGTGACCGGTTCCGCGGGCGCCACGACCTATCGCGAACAGAATTCCGATCTGCTGGTGAGCGTCGCACGCCCGTTGACCGCGGCCCTCGCCATGAGCCTCGACGCCGGCCTGGCGACCCGCGGCGGCCTGACGACGCAAGCAACCACCATCAGGGATCAGTTAGGCGGCCTGGTCTCACTGGCCCGCAGTTCGCGCCGCGCCCAGACGAACAGCGTCTACGGGCGGCTTGGCGCGTCGGTCGACAGCATGCTCTTTCTCGACGCTACCGGACGCAAGGATTGGTTGGCAACGGGACCTCAATTCTACCCGTCTGTCTCCGTCGCCTACGATTTCGCGCGCCCAACGAGTCGCGGCATGTTGGGCGGCCTGGTCTCTGCCGGGAAGCTGCGGGCCAGTTGGGCGCAGGTCGGCGGCGAAACTCAGTTCTTGCTGCTCGATCGCACGATCTCCCAGGAAGAAGGGATCGATCTCGGATTCCTGCACGATCGCGCGTCGCTCAGCGCCACATACTATGATGAACGCACGGTGTCGCGATTCCTCGTCTTCGAGATCCCGTCTCCGACGGAGCGCTCGCTGGCCGTTACCGATCGCGGCATCGAGCTCGCGCTGAACGGCGCCGCGGTCAAGGGCGCAAACGGTCTCGAATGGGACCTCGGCCTTCGCTTTGCGAAGAACCACAGCCACGTGCAGGGACCGCCGTCGCTGATCGGGATCAACGGCATCGGCAGCGCGTCGATCCTGACCGGCCATCCGTACGGCAGCATCGTTGCCTATGCGCCGGTACGCGACTCGTTAGGCCGAATGATCATCGAGGACGGCACGCCGGAGGACCAACTGCAGGCGCTCGGCTCGGAGCTGCCGTCGTGGGTGGGCGGCCTCGAGAGCGACCTGCGATATCGCCAGCTTTCGCTGGTGCTCCTGGTCGGCAGTCGGCACGGCGGCCGCGTGTACAGCCGGACGAACATGTGGGGAACGATGGCCGGCACGCTCTCGTCCACGCTCGGCCTGCGGCAACAGGGCGGAACGATCATTCTGCCGGGCGTGAACCCGGACGGGACGCCGAATACGACGGCCATCTCTCCGCAGGAGTACTACGAGTTCATCGCAGGCGATGCGAACATCGCGGCCTTCGACGGGAGCGCCATCGAGCTGCGGGAAGTCCGGCTCGCGTACACGGTGCAGCCGCGTGTGGCGGCGCGACTGCATCTGAGAACGCTCGAGGTCGCCGCAATCGGTCGCAATCTTCTGGTTCACAGCGCCGCGCCCAACTTCGATCCCCAAAGCGTGTTCGACACCGGGCCCGATCAGGGTCAGGAGGTGCCCGGCCTTCCGAGCACGCGCAGCATCGGCCTCACGCTCAGCCTCGTGCCGTAGCGAAACCGGACGGCGGCCGATTGCCGTCGCCCGGTTTCACGTTAGGCGCGCCGCGCTGGCCGCGGCGCGCGAGTCCCGCGTCAGTTGCCGAAACTGATCCCGAACGTAACGGGGATCATCTGCAGCCGCTGGTGCGGTGTGAACACGTAGTGATACCGGCCCTCGGCGAAGAGACTCGAGCTGCCGAGCGCGATGCGGAGACCCGCGCCGGCATTGATGCCGAAGTCATTCTCGCTGGTGTTGCCCGACAGGACGACCGTGCTGCCGATGGTTTGCGCCCGGTACTTGTCGTTGTACCAGCCGATGCCGGCGATGAGGTACGGCACCACCGGCGGCTTGGTCTGCTGGTTCACCAGGTTCGCCACCAGGTTTGCGTTCACGGTCCAGACCTGGAGCGTCCGGGCATCCGTGATCTTGGTGGGCAGCGAATTGAACATTCCGTCGACCCGGAAGCCTAACGGAAACGAATCCGAGCGGAACGACAGGTCCGCCAGGACGTTATACCCGGTCTTGTTCGTGGTGCTCAGCGAGCTCACCGGGAACGTGAAACCGCCGCCAACGCCGAGCCCGACTTGCGCGCGGGCCTGAGACGGGGCGGCCGCGGCGGCGCCCAGGGCGAGCATGAGACTGGGAACGACTATGGACACACGCATAGCTGCAGACTCCGCTGAAGACGCGTACACGAAGCGTGAAGGCAGGCACAACGTCCGATGCCGCCTCCCTGCATTGGACAGAGCGCGTGACGGGCAAGAGCGGGACCATGGCTCGCCCGATGTGTGAGCGACAGCGCCGGGGCGTATTTCAGCCAGCGGACCGCCGGTCTTGCCCATTGTTGTGTGCGCGGCTTGCGAGCCGGTTCGGTCCGGCTCAACTTGTGCGAGAGTAGCCCCGCGGAGGCCGGCTACCTGGGCCGGATCCGCGTACGCTCGTTTCCCTCAACCGAGGACACTGCAATGGCAATCGTGTGGTGGATCATCGTGGGGTTGATCGCGGGCTACCTCACCGGCAAGCTGATGAAAGGATCCGGGTACGGCGCATTGATGGACATCGTGGTCGGCATCATCGGCGCGATCATCGGTGGATTCATCATGCGCTCGCTGGGATTCCGGGGAAGCGGCGGGGTTATCTACACGATCCTGATCGCGATTTTGGGCGCGGTCATTCTCACTTGGATCGTGCGGCTGGTGACGGGTGGTCGGCGGGCGCAGCTCTAGCGCAGAACTGCTCGCCGTCTAACGGATGACAGAATGAAACTGGGGCTAACGAACGTTGGCCCCAGTTTCATTTTGTCGGCCTTTCCGTCGTGCGCGGAGATCGGTCACCCGCCTGCGCATTCGCTCACACGCGGCCGTGTATCGCATCCTCGAGCAGGGAGACGGCGGCGGCGGGATCGGCAACCTCGACGACCAACCGCCGGTAGTGCTCGTGGTCCAACTCGATCACGATCGTGTGCTCCGGGTCGTGCACATCGTAGAACACCGCGCCGTCGTGCTGGTAGAAGGTGCCCGCGGTGAGCACACCCGGAATCTGCGTGCCGGGCATCCGGAATCCGTGCCACCAGCCGCGGGCGGGCTCGGGATCCACGCGCACCGACGTGATGTGCTCGAGCGGAATCTCCAGCCGGCTTTTCAGCGCCCACATCTTGTCCCATCCGTCTACGTCGAAACGGACGCGATCTCCCTCGACCGAGACGTCAACCATGTGCGCTCTCCTGCGGGCTTCGAGCCGCTCGAGTGGAACTCGACAACAATGACAGGCGAGAGACGATAGGCCGTCTCGTGTCAGCGTCAAGCATGCGCTGCTCACGGTAGAGGTACAGTTTGGTCCGGTATCCCGATGAGACTCGTTGCAGGCCGGAGTGGCAGAGTGCTACGCTCATGAAGATGCGGACAAGCAGGACACAACGGACAATGCACTGACAAAAAAATCAACGCTTGGTGTTGCTCGTGTCGTGTCGGTTGTGTCCTGCCTTGTCGGCGTCTTCATGAACGTAGATGCAAGCCATGGGAACCGTGCGCCACATTGAACCCGTACCCTGCGCACGAGATGCGTGCAGGTGCCGCGCTCGCTTCTTCTTCGGATCTTCACGTCTTCGCGCGCGGGGGCGCATGTCTTGCGCGTTTTCGGTTCACTGGCAGCGTATCTGGCGCATCGCGCGCCGCAGGTGACACCGAGAGGTCTCAATGGACGGTCGCGCCGACGTTCGCGCTTTCTATAATGAGTTTCTCGAATCGCGCATGGTGCAATATCGCCTGTTCGGCAACCAGCGCATCGAGCAAGCGGCGCGACGGATCGAGCCCTACGTGCACGAGAACGACCGTGTGCTCGACGTCGGGTGTGGCATCGGCATCGTGACCGAGCGGATCGCGGCGCGGGCGCGCGCCGGACGGGTGTGGGGGATCGACCTGAGCCCGCGCAACGTCTGGTACGCGTCGCACACGGTGCGGAAATCGAACGTGACGTTCTTCGCCGCCGACATCCTGGACGACACGGCGCAGATCGCAGCGCGTACAGGCGGCGCGCTCGATGTGATCACCATGGTGGACGTGGTCGAGCACATTCCCGACGCCGAGCGTCCGGGGCTTTTCGTTAGGCTCAAGGCGCTGGCGGCGCCCAACGCGGTGTTGATCCTCACCTATCCGAGTCCGCAGTACCAGCGCTTTCTCGAGCGCGACCGGCCGGAGGAGCTGCAGATCATCGACAACGTCATCGAGCTGCCGGCGCTGCTCGCGGAGGCGGGCGCGGCGGGATTCACGCTGCGGCACTACTCGCTCGAGGACGTCTGGATGCGCAACCAGTACGTGCACTGCGTGCTGCAGACGAACGACATGTTGGTCGAGCCGCCGCGGCCGCATCCGACGTTGGGCCGGGAGATCGGCCGGCGCGTGCAGCGCGCGACGCGGCAGGCGATCGTGCTGCCGTGGCGACGCTGGCGGTTCGTGACGCGCATTCTCAAGGAAGAGCGGAAGGAAAGTCCACGTGCCGTCGATTCGTGATCGCTCCGGGGGAGAGCGCGACACGAACCGGCGGCGCGTGAACCCAACCGAGCCGCCGTTAGGCGGCGGAATGCGACCTACTGCGCGGCGCTCGGATCGACGAAGGCCATCGTCGCCTTCGCGCCCGCACCGCCACCCACGTTCACTTCCACTTCCTGTCCGGCACGATAGCCGCTCGTGATCACACCGTGCAGCAGCATCTTGCCGTTCGCCGTGCCGCTTCCGAACAGCTCGGCGGTGAACGACTTGGACGGATCTCGGCCCTCGTACTCCCAGCGCACGAGCACCGGCCACGCCGGATCGATGGCGCTCTCCGGCACACCAATGCGCTCGAGCGTCAGTGTTACCGTGCCCTTGAACCTGCCGTCCGCGTGACCGCGCCACGACGGGTGGGTCTCGCGCGCGGCGCGATCGGCGTCGCTGCGGATCGGCGTCGGCGCGAGAGTGGCGACTTCCAGGCTGTCGGGCACGTTGGAAGCGAGTTGCTGCGCCGCGGCGGCGGCGGGAAGGGCAGCCAGCAGGGTCGCGGCAGCGACCAGCGCGAAAGCGCGCGGCGATTCGATTGTTGGGCGACGCATGTCTCCTCCCGGTCGTATGGCGGGCCTGCCGCTCGCCGGTCAGCGTGGTCGGCGGCCTCGGTACTCACACTACGATCGGCCCGCCCAGTGGAGGTTGAGACCCCGTTAGGGTTTCGAGCGGACTCTGTCACACGGCGTCAAGGTCGGGTCAAAATCGAAAGCGAATGGTGAATCTTGTCGCGAACGGGAAACCTTTTCGCGAGATCGGTCGTCGGAGGCGTCGTCCATGCGCTAGCCGAGTCCTTACGACGAACGGTTCAAAGGAAAACGAAAAGGATGTTAGGGATGGGGAAAATCGCAGCCATGGAGGTCCAAACATCATCGTTCACGTTCCTGGTGTAGGCCACGCGCGCGAACAACGCACCTTCCCTCGCGTGGCAGCGATCCTCCCCATCACGTGCATCCTGTTTGTTATCCTTCGGACCCTTCGTCGAGGAGACCTGGTCCTCGCGCGATCAACTCTCCGAACGCCCCGCCGGAGTATCTGCCCGGAGGGGCATTGCGTTTTGTCGACCGCTCAGTCCGCGTCTCCAAAGCGAGGAACCCACGATGCGCGGGTTGCTTCGACCCCGCGTCCCCGTTAACGTCCGTCCGGTCCCGACGTCGCATGTGGCGCAGGGTCTAAGCAGGCCGCTGTCCAAGTCCCCGCTTCGGACGACATGCCCAGTCCAACCACGATTCTCGACGCGCGCGCGATGGATCGCACGCTGCGTCGCATGGCAGATGAAATCGTCGAGCTGAACGACGGCACGGACAACCTCATCATCGTCGGCATTCAGCGCCGCGGCGTGCAGCTCGCCGAGCGGATCGCCGCCACGATCAAAGCCCGCGACGATGTCGACATCCCGCGCGGCGCCCTCGACATCACGCTGTATCGCGACGATCTCCAGACCGTGGGACCGCGACCCGTCGTCGGAGCGACCAAGCTGCCCTGGGATCTCGAGGACAAATTCGTCGTCATCGTCGACGACGTGCTCTACACGGGACGGACGGTGCGCGCCGCCCTCGATGAGCTGGCGGACTTCGGCCGACCGGCCCGCATCGCCCTCGCCGTGTTAGTCGATCGCGGCGGACGCGAGCTGCCGATCCACGCCGATGTCGTCGGCAAGAAGATCAACGTGGCGCCGCGCGACCGGGTGGATGTCCTCGTCGAAGAGCTGGATGGGAAGGACGGCGTCGTCATCGCGCGACGGGACGGCGACGAGTGACGAGCGCCCTCGGCAAGGATCTCCTGGGGCTCGAGCCGCTCACGACGGAGCAAATCCAACTCGTCCTCGACACCGCCGAACCGTTCAAGGAAATCTCGGAACGCGCAATCAAGAAGGTGCCGGCGCTGCGCGGTCAAACGATCGTCAATCTGTTCTTCGAGGCGTCCACCCGGACGCGCATCTCGTTCGAGTTCGCCGAAAAGCGGTTGTCCGCCGACACGGTGAACGTCGCGTCGTCGGGGTCGAGCGTGCAGAAGGGCGAGACGCTCGTCGACACCGCGCGAAACCTCGAGGCCATGCGCATCGACATGGTCGTGATCCGGCACGGCGCCTCGGGCGCGGCGCGGTTTCTGGCCGATCGCATCGAGAGCAGCGTGATCAACGCGGGCGACGGCACGCACGAGCATCCGACGCAAGGCCTGCTCGATCTCCTCACGCTGCGGGATCACTTCGGCGTGCTGACCGGACGCCGCGTGTGCATCGTCGGCGACGTGCTCCACTCGCGTGTCGCGCGCTCGAACATCTGGGGCCTCAAGAAGATGGGCGCCGAGGTGGCGGTGTGCGGTCCGCGGTCGCTCTTGCCGTGGGCAATCGGCGAGTTCGGAGTGACGGTGTTTTCGCGCGTCGAGGAAGCCATCGAGTGGGCGGAAGCGCTCAACATTCTACGATTGCAATTGGAGCGG
This sequence comes from Gemmatimonadaceae bacterium, assembly GCA_036273715.1. NCBI lineage: Bacteria > Pseudomonadati > Gemmatimonadota > Gemmatimonadia > Gemmatimonadales > Gemmatimonadaceae > Gemmatimonadaceae bacterium. Next base: position 36,022 of record DASUHB010000073.1, on the reverse strand, counting down.
ATGACCGCAGGCTACATTCCGTCGCTGCGCGAATACAACCGCGTGTTCGGGGTGACGCGCGAGCGACTGGCGCGCGCGCCGCGCGACGTGCTCATTCTGCACCCGGGTCCGATGAACCGCGGCGTGGAAATCGATTCCGACGTCGCGGACGGGCCGCACAGTGTGATCCTCAACCAGGTGACTAACGGAGTCGCGATCCGGATGGCGGTGCTCTATCTGCTGGCCGGCGGCCGGCCGGAGCTGGCAGAAGCGGCGAAGGGAGGAGCATAGGTGCCGCGCCGGCTCCTCCTGACAGGCGGCACGCTCCTGGATCCGTCGCGCCGACTCGACGCGCGGGGCGATCTCCTGATCGCCGAGGGCACGGTGGCTCAGTTAGGCGGGTCGATCGATGCCGGCGACTCGACCGAGATACTGGACTGCGCCGGCTGCTATGTGTCGCCGGGGTTCATCGACGTGCACTGCCATCTGCGCGAGCCGGGCCGCGAGGATGTCGAGACGATCGCAACCGGCGCCCGCGCGGCGGCGGCCGGCGGCTTCACGGCGGTGTGCGCGATGCCGAACACCGAGCCGGTCACCGACAACCAGGCGGCGGTGGGGTTCATCATTCGCCAGGCGCTCCGCGCCGGCGCGGCGCGGGTGTATCCGATCGGCGCGATCTCCGTTGGGCAGCGCGGCGAGGCGTTGGCTGAATTCGGCGAGATGGTCGGCGCGGGCGCGGTGGCGGTGAGCGACGACGGCCGGCCCGTCGCGAGCGCGCACCTCATGCGCACCGCGCTCGAGTATGCGCAGGCGTTCACCATCCCGGTGATCGATCACTGCGAGGAACCGACGCTGGCCAAGGGCGGCGCCATGAACGAGGGCGTGGTGAGCGCGCGGTTAGGCCTTCCCGGCATTCCGACGGAGGCCGAAGAGATCATGGTGATCCGCGACATCCTCCTGGCGCGCCGCACGGGCGGCCACGTGCACCTGGCGCACATGAGCACCAGGGGCAGCGTGGAGCTGATCCGCTGGGGCAAGGAGCGGGGGATTCGCGTGACCGCCGAAGTGACGCCGCACCACCTGACCCTCACCGAAGACGCGTGCGAGGGCTACGACACGCACGCCAAGATGAACCCGCCGCTGCGCACGGCCGAGGACGTGGCAGCGTTAGGCGAAGCGTTGCGCGATGGGACGATCGATCTCGTGGCCACCGATCACGCGCCGCACCACTATGATGCGAAGGAGCGCGAATTCACCGATGCGCCGTTCGGCATCATCGGGCTCGAGACCGCGCTCGCGCTCGTCGTGACGGAGCTCGTCGGTCCGGGCATCATCGACTTCGCGACGCTGGTCGATCGCATGTCGTGCCGGCCGGCCTCGCTGTTCCATTTACCGGGCGGGACGCTGGCCGAGGGCTCGGTGGCCGACGTCACCGTGTTCGATCCGGCGCGAACCTGGAAGGTCGACCCATCGGCGTTCCTCTCCAAGGGCCGCAACACCCCGTACGCCGGACGCACGCTCACGGGACGAGCGATTTACACGATCGTCGGCGGCCACGTGGTGTACCGGTTGGATCGATGACGCGCGGGGTGTTGGTGACGCCCGCGCCCATGTCGAAGGCGGACGTCCGACCGTCGGAGCTGCTCGAGGTGGCACTTGATGGGAGCCGTCGAACCTCGCGCGGGACACGAAGTTGCGGTGAACCATCGTCGGAAGTCTTTTTAGACCTTAGAATGTACTCACGACGGCCGGCCGTCATGGCGGTTGTGCACGCGCATCCTTCGGCGGCGACGGGATCGTTTCTGTTGGCTAATCACGGCGCGGTCGCCTTGGGTCCGTCGCCCGAGACCGCGCACGAACGCATGGAACACGCGGCGCGCACCGTGCCGGCGGCGCGTGTGGTCGGTCGAGTGAACGAGCTCACGGCGGAGCAGATGGCTGCGTTAGTCGCTGCCCGCGCGCGACGCTCAGATGTCCAATCGCGCAGCACGGCTCGCACGAGCCGGCGGGGGAAGGCATGACGGAGCCAGCGGTAAACACGGAGCAGGTGACGGCGTTGTTCGAAGAGCGGCAACGCTACGAGTCGTGGCTTGCGATGCTCGAAGCAAAGCGCGCGAGCACGCCGTCGCACATCTTCGAGCGCGTGCACGAGGACTATGCGTCCCGTCTCGCCCGCGTGGTCGAAGAGCTCGGCTCGCATCGCGCTGCACTGCAGAACCTCGAGCGCTCGTTCATGGAACGCCTGACGACGCTCGATGCCGACGACGCGAAGAATCGCGACGAGGCGCTCGAGGCGGAGCTGCGGTCGACGGTCGGCGAGTTGAGCGCCGAGGATCACGAGGAGATCCGCTCGCGCACGGAGACCGCCCTGGCCGCAGTCGCCGATGAACGGTCTCACGTCGCGGAAGAGCTGGCGAAGTTGCGTGCGATGCTCGAGGCGAGCGGCGGGACGCCGGCATCGGCGCCTGCGGTGGCGCCGGCGAGTCAAGCACCGGACAGCCAGCGGCGTCCTGCGGCCCTTCCGCAGCCGGCGACGAAACGCGACGACTGGCAGCAAGTGTCGTTCGAGCGCGGTGTGCAGACTCCCGCGCGCCCGGCCGCCGCGGCGCCCGCGGCGCCCGCCTCCGACGTGCTTCCCGGTTCCGCAGCGCCGCGCCGCAACAGCGGACCGGACGTTCGCCCAACGGGCGGTCCGTTCGACGATCTCGAGTTCCTCAAGACGATGATCGAGCCGCGCACTAGCGGCGAAGGCGTCGCGGTAGGAAGCGGCGCCGGCACGCAGGGCAGTGGATCGCGGTCCGCGGCGTCGGGCGCAATCGGATCGCACACGCCGCCGCAGGTGTCGAGCACCACCGGTGCGTCACTGCCGACCGTTGGGCGAGCGGTCGAGGAGAACACGCTGCCCAAGGAAGGGGGACAGGATCAGGTGAAGACGCTCAAGTGCCAGGAGTGCGGCACGCTCAATTATCCCACGGAATGGTATTGCGAGCGCTGCGGGGCAGAGCTCGCCGCCCTTTAAGGCGGACAAAACGGGACAGGGACGGACAAAGGCTGAAAGGCGGACAACGCGGACAAAGCCGGACAAAACGCTGATCGCTCGGCTGTACGGGGACGTCGCGTCCCTTACAGCCGAGCGATCAGCGTTTTGTCGGGCTTTGTCGGCGTTGTCCGCCTTTCAGCCTTGTGCGCCTTTAGACAGGTGACTTTTGCGGCGCGCTGCGGCGTTGCGGTGAATCAGGCCTTTGCGTGCTGCGCGGTCGAGCAGTTGGACCGCGCGCTTCTTGTGCGCATCGGTGGCGTCTGATGCACTCGCCTTCTTGACTGCGGTGCGAAGCTCGGAGCGCTGGGCGCGGTTCCGGACCGCTGCCGCGCGCGACTTGCGCATGTTCTTTTTTGCTGAATCGATCCGTGGCACTCGGGTCTCCAACGCGCTCGATGAAATGGTCCCGCGAAGCGCGTAGTCTAGAAGTGCACGTAATCGATGTCAAGGCGCGACAAATCTTTGACTTAGGCAGAGTGGCCCGCTACCTTTCGCGCCGACGAGTCAGGCAGACTCGCTTCTCACCTTGGCCGGCGATACTTGGGGTCATTTCAGACTTTTCTCCTGGCATTTCCGCCGCTGCTCTTCGCGATGATCGCGCATGAGTACGCGCATGGGTACGCTGCCCTCAAGCAGGGCGATCCAACAGCGTATCAGCTCGGCCGTCTCACCTGGAATCCAATCAAGCACATCGACCCGTTCATGAGCATTCTGTTGCCGCTCGTGATGTGGTTGGCGCACGGTCCGATCATCGGCGGCGCAAGGCCGGTTCCGGTGAATCCGCGGAACTACAGGAAGTTCAAGCGGGGCGACATCATCGTGTCGTTGGCCGGCATTGCCACGAACATTTTCATCGCAATCGTGAGCGTGCCGGTGTTAGTCATCCTGGGACTCATCGCGCGCGGCGTTCCGGCGACAGCGGGCGTGATTGCGATCCTGCAGGCCATGGTGATCTACGGGATCTTGATCAACCTGTTTCTGGCGATGTTCAACCTGTTGCCGCTGCCGCCGCTCGACGGCTCGCACGTGCTCAAGTATTTCCTGCCGCCGGCGTGGTCGCTCGAGTATCAGAAGCTCGGGCGCTACGGGATCATCATTCTCATCGTGTTGCTCTACGTCGGCGTGGGCTTTCTCGATATCTGGATGAAGCCCGCGTTCGTCGGCTACGCGTACCTCGTCCAACCGGTGGTGCAGTTCATCGTACCGAGTCAGTTTCTCGCGGGCATTCTGTGAGCGCCGTCGCCATCGAGCCCATGCCGAGCGTGCCGTTCACCGCCGAGGCCGAGCCTAACGACGAGTCGCCGTTCGTCGTCGAGCTGGACCAGTTCTCGGGACCGCTCGACCTCTTGCTCACCCTGATCCGGGAAGAGCAGGTCGAGATCACCGACATCCCGATCGCGCGCATCTGCGAGCAGTTTCTGGCGCGCATTCATACGTTAGGCCTGGGCCAGGCGGCCGACTATCTCGAGATGGCGGCGCGGCTCTTACGCATCAAGGTGCAGATGCTGCTGCCGCGCCACGGCGACGACGACGCCTGGGACGATCCGCGCGCCGAGCTCGTTAGGCGGCTGCTCGAGTACCAGCAGGTGCGTGAGGTGGTGGACGTGCTCGAGCATCGCGGCGAGGAGCGCCGGCGGCGGTTCGCGCGCGGCTACCTCGTCGCCGAGCCGGTGGCCCCGCCCGCGTCGCCGCTCTCGCTGTCGCTGCCCGAGCTGCTGGCGGCCGTCGACCGCGTGCTCCGCCTGCTGCGCGAGCCCGACGTGCACGACATCGTGCCGCGCGCGCTCGACGTGGAGGGCGCGATCGCCACCATTCGCGCGGTGCTCGCCTTACGGGCGAGCGCGCGCTGGCGCGACGTCGTGGCGCTCGATGCCGAGCCCTGGGAAGTGCTGTCGGCGCTGCTCGGCTTGCTCGAGCTGGCGCGCCGCGGGGAGTTGCGGCTCCGCCAGCCGCGTCCGTTCGCCGATGTGGAGATTTCTCGTGACGCCGCTAGCGAAGCTGCTTGAGGCCGCGTTGTTCGCGAGCGACCGCCCGGTGCTGCTCGACGAGCTCTACGCGCTCGACCCCGAATCGTCGCCCGCCGCGTTCGCCATGGCGCTGGACGAGATCCGCGAGTGCTACGACAACCAGGGACACGGCGTCGAGTTGGTCGAGTTAGGCGGCGGCTGGCAGGTGCTCACGCGCCCGGAATTCACCGAGACCATCGAGCGGGCGCAGTTGGCGTCGCGGCCGCAGCGGCTGTCGTCGGCGGCGCTCGAGACGCTGGCGATCGTCGCCTACCGGCAGCCCATCGGGCGCGCCGACATCGAAGAGATCCGCGGCGTGTCGGTGGGCGGGATGCTCAAGACGCTCCTCGAGCGCGGGTTGATCGACGTGGTGGGCCGCGGCGAAGGGTTAGGCCGACCGCTGCGCTACGGCACCACGCCTGCGTTCCTCGAACAGTTCGCGCTGCGGCATCTGGGCGAGCTGCCGCGCGCCGACGAGCTGGCCGTAGCGCTGCGCGCGGAGCCACGTCCGCTCTGATCGCCATGCCGATGCGCATTCAGCGCGCGCTCGCGCGTGCGGGTGTCGCATCCCGTCGCAAAGCCGAGGCCCTCGTCGAATCGGGCCGCGTTACCATCAACGGCTCGACGGCTGCGATCGGCCAGGTGGTCGACCCGGATCGCGACGCGATCGTCGTCGATGGCAAGCGCATCGGCGGCCCCGTCGCCGAGCGGTGGCTCGTCCTCAACAAGCCCGCCGGCGTGATGACCACGCGGTCGGACCCGCGCGGACGGCGCACGGTGTTCGACTTCGTGCCGGCCATTCCAGGTTTGACGTACGTGGGACGTCTCGACTACCTGACCGAAGGCGTCCTGCTGTTCACGACCGATGGCGCCGCGGCCCACGCGCTCATGCATCCGCGCGGCGAGGTCGAGCGCACGTACGAGGTCACCGTGCAGGGCGATGCGCCGGCGGCCGTACGGGCAGCGCGCCGCGGCGTGGTGTTGCACGACGGCCCGGTCGATCTGCACGATATTGCAGCGACGCCGGTGGACGCGGGCCGATGGATTCTCCGCGTCACGATCGCCGAGGGCCGAAACCGGGAGGTGCGGCGCCTGTGCCGCGAGCTCGAGTTGAGCGTCGAGCGTCTGGTGCGCGTCCAATTCGGCCCCGTGCACCTGGGCCGCCTGGCGCCGGGTGAGACCCGCCCGCCCACGGCGCGCGAGCACGCGGGGCTGCGCGAACTGATCACTCTGAAACGTTAGGCACGATGGAACTGCGGAACTCGACGGTCCTGTTGTTAGGCGGCAGCGGCCTGGTGGGGATGGCCGTGGCGCAGCGCCTGCTGGCGTTCACGCCGCGGCGGCTCATCATCACGGGCCTCACGCGCGAGGAGGCGGAGCCGGCGGTGGCCGAGCTGCGCGCACTGGCCGGCGCCATCGCCATCGACGCCGCGTGGGGCAACATCTTCGCGCCGGCCGACCTCGCGACGCGCTCGCGAGACGAGATTCTCGCCGACCAGTCCGCGCGGCGCCGTCTGGTCGAAGACTACGTCGCGCCCTACGGCCAGAGCCCGCTCGATCAGAATCTGCTCTTCACCTGGTTGGTGGACTATCGCCCCGACCTCGTCGTCGATTGCGTCAACACCGCCACCGCGCTCGCCTACCAGGATGGTCACGCGAGCGCGCTGTCGCTGTTGCGCGCGGCCGACGCCGGCACCGTGACGCGGGAGGGCGTCGAACGACATCTGCTCACGCTGCCGCTGCCGCAGCTCATCCGGCACATCGAAGCCTTGGTCGAGGGCATGCGCCGCGCCGGCACGCAGACCTACGTCAAGATCGGCACGAGCGGCACCGGCGGCATGGGACTCAACATCCCGTACACGCACAGCGAAGAGAAGCCGTCGCGCACGCTCATGTCCAAGAGCGCGGTCGCCGGGGCGCAGAGCCTGCTGCTGTTTCTGTTAGGCAGGACGCCCGGCGCGCCGGCGACGATCGAGATCAAGCCGACCGCCGCGATCGCCTGGCGCCGCTTGGGCTACGGCGCCATCCGCCGCCGCGGCCGCACCATCGAGATCGTCGACTGCGCCGAACCGCTGTCCGTCGATGCGGCGTTCGCGCCGGATGCGGCAGGATGGACGCGCACCGGCGAGCCGCTCGAGAACGTGTTCATCGACGTCGGCGAGAACGGCGTGTTCGCGCGCGACGAATTCGAGACGGTGAGTGCGTTAGGCCAGATGGAGCTCGTGACGCCCGAAGAGATCGCCGAAACGGTGGTCACGGAAGTGCAGGGCCGGCCGACGGGCAAGGATGTCGTGGCGGCGCTCGATGGCGCGACGTTCGGACCCACCTATCGGGCGGGCTATCTGCGCGCGGTGGCGGTCGACGGGCTCGCGCGCCTGGAGGAAGAACACCACGTGCGATCGATTGCGTTCGAGATGCTCGGTCCGCCGCGGCTCACGAAGCTCCTCTACGAGGCATACGCGCTCGGACGGCTGTGCTCGTCGGTGCGGCTGCTCTCGACGGCCGATCCGGCACGTCTCGCGCACGACGCCGAATCGTTGCTCCGCGAACGCGAACACGCGATTCGCCGCCAGATCCTCTCCGTTGGGCTTCCCATTCTGCTGTCCGACGGACAATCTGTCTTGCGCGGCGAATCTGTTGTCGTTCACCCCGACGGCCGTGGCACCGACATCGCGCCGCGCGGCTGGGTCGATTTGCGCCCGTCCAACATGGAGCAATGGGTGCGGCGGGCACGCTCGATCGTCGATACAACAGCCCACGCCGGTAACGGCTCCGGTGCCGACTGGACCGCTGTCGATCCGAATGCGCCGATTGCACCTGCCCAACTCGCCGTCTGGATTTTTGAACACGAGGACGGTGGGTTCCGAGTCAAGCGGTGAAGTACGCAGGGCGGACGGGCAGAGTGCTATGCTCGGGTCGTGTCTGTTGTGTCCGCGCTCTGTCCGCGTCTCGATAGCCGTACATGCCGGCACCGATGCCGCAGGCTCATTGTGCGTGACCGGACACACGATCGCCTCCCGACGCATCGAACCTTCCTGAGCCACGCGTAGTATTACTGAAGGTTTTCGACTCACCCTTCACAGTGTGGAGCTGTCGTGGCGACACGCGCGATGCCGGCCGCCGATACGGCGCTGGTCCAGGGCATTCTCGAACAGGTCGGCCGCCGGATCGTGGGCCAGGATTACATGGTCGAGCGACTCCTCATCGGGTTGCTCACCGGTGGACACGTGCTGCTCGAGGGCGTGCCGGGTCTCGCAAAAACGCTCACGGTCAAAACGCTCGCCGAAGCAATCAACACCTCGTTCCAGCGCATTCAGTTCACGCCTGATCTGTTGCCCGCCGATGTCATCGGCACGCAGATCTTCGACCAACAGACGGGTCAGTTCCGCGCCAAGAAGGGCCCGATCTTCGCCAACATCATACTCGCCGACGAGATCAACCGCGCACCGGCGAAAGTGCAGAGCGCGTTGCTCGAGGCAATGCAGGAGAAACAGGTCACCCTGGGCGGCGTGACGCATCCGCTCGAGGAGCCGTTCCTCGTGCTGGCGACGCAGAATCCGATCGAGCAGGAAGGCACGTATCCACTGCCCGAAGCGCAGGTCGACCGGTTCATGCTCAAGCTGCACGTAGGCTATCCGTCTCGACAGGAAGAGAAGGAGATCATGCGGCGCATGTCGGGCGGACAGGTGATTCCAATCGACGCAGTTGCAAGTCCGAGCGTCATTCTCGAGGCGCGGCGACGCATCGCCGAGTTGTACGTGGACGACCGTGTGGTGGATTACATCGTGGACATCGTCCACGCGACGCGCACGCCCAAAGAGGCGGGACTGTCCGACCTCACGCCGCTCATCGAATACGGCGCCAGTCCGCGCGCGACGATTTTTCTGGCGCAGGGATCGCGCGCGCACGCGTTCCTCCGCGGCCGCACGTTCGTGACGCCCGACGACGTGAAGGCGGTGGCCCCCGACATCCTGCGCCATCGCGTGCTCACCACCTACGAAGCGGAAGCCGAAGAGGTCTCGAGCGACGAGATCATCCGGCGCATTCTGGCGGCCATCGAGAGTCCGTGATGCGGACGTCGCACCTCCCCAGTCCCGACGTGCTCCGGCAGGTGAAGCTGATCGAGCTCAAGACGCGTGGACTCGTGGACTCGCTCTTCACCGGCGAATACCACTCGGTGTTCAAGGGTCAGGGCATGGAGTTCTCGGAGGTGCGCGAGTATCAGCCGGGAGACGAAGTGCGGGCCATCGACTGGAACGTGACGGCACGCATGGGACACCCATACATCAAGCGCTACATCGAGGAGCGTGAGCTCACGGTGATGCTGGCCGTCGATCTGTCCGGATCGGAGCGCTTCGGGACGGTGTCGCGCTTCAAGAGCGAGCTGGCGACGGAGCTGAGCGCCATCCTGGCGATGGCCGCCATTCGCAACAACGATCGCGTCGGCGCGCTGCTGTTCACCGATCGCATCGAGCATCTCGTGCGGCCCGGGAAGGGACGGCGGCACGTGCTGCGATTGGTGCGCGATCTGCTTGCCTGGCAGCCCGAGTCCGCGGGCACCAATATCGGGCGTGCGACCGAATATCTGTCGCGGCTCTTGCCGCACCGCACGATCATCTTCGTGATTTCGGATTTCGTGGCGCCGGCGCTGGAGCGTCCGCTCAAGCAGCTCGCCCAACGACACGATGTGGTCGCGGTGACCATCGAAGATCCGCGCGAGCGCGTGCTGCCCGACGTTGGTCTGGTGCGGTTCACCGATCCGGAGACCGGCGCCACGGTGGACGTGAACACCAGCGATCGCAAGGTGCGCGAGCGCTACGACCGGCAGGTGCGCACCGAGCGCGACGCGCGCACGCAGCTCTTTCGGCGGTTGGCCATCGACGAGATCGCGGTGCGCACCGAGCGCAGCTACGTGGAACCGCTGCTGCGCTTTTTCCGCATGCGCATGGAGCGGGGGATCGGGCGGTGATTGCGGCGCTCGTGGCGATGCTCGTCGTGCCGCACGCGGCGCTCGCCGCCCCGGCGCCGCAGGGCGGGGCGGTGTCGCGCGTCGAGATGGGCATCTCGGTGCGTCCGGCGGTGGTCACGGTCGGCGAACCCTTCGTGGTCACCGTGCGCGTGCGCGCTCCGTTAGGCGCGGACATCGGCATGCCGGTGGGCCCCGACAGCGGACTCTCGGTGGAAGCGGTGGATCCGCGGCAGGAGACCACCGCCACCGATACCGGCTTCGTCGAACGCACCGCGGTCTACCGGCTCGTCGCCTGGGACACGGGCGGCCAATCGGCCAGGTTAGGCAACGTCGCGGTGACGATGAACGGCCGCGTGCTGAGCTACCCCGTCGCCGGCGACACCGTGCACGTGAGCAGCGTCCTCCCGGCCGACTCGGCGCGGCGCGTTCCGAAGGCGGCGCGCGATGTCATGGCCGCCGGGATCGCGTGGTGGGTCTGGGCGCTCGTCGCGCTCGTCCTCCTGTTGCTCGCCTGGGCTGCAATCTGGTGGTGGCGTCGCCGCGGCCGCACGCGTCCCGAAGCGGCGCTCTCGCCGTTCCTCGTGGCGCGACGCGAGTTCGCGCGCCTCGATGCGCTCGCGCTGGCCGAGGCCGGCGAGCGGGGACGATTCGTGACCCTCAACGTCGATGTCGCGCGCGACTACCTCGCGGCGCGCATCCCCGAAGCGCTGCGGTCGCTCACCAGCAGCGAACTGTTAGGCGCGGTGCACGACGTGAACGCGGTGCCGCTCGATCGCGCCGCCGCGCTGCTCGCCGAGACGGATCTCATCAAGTTCGCGCGCCGCCCGGTGACGCGCGAACGCGCGAGCGAGCTGGTGAAAGAGACGCGCGCGATCGTGGTGCATGTCGAGCACGCCCTCGTCGAACAAGCCGCCGCTGCGGCGCAGAAGGCGGAGCAAGCCGCGTGATGGCGTGGCTGGAGAGCGTGCGCTTCGGGGCGCCGTGGGTGCTCCTCGCGCTGCTCGCCCTGCCGGCGTGGTGGGTGTGGCGCCGCGGACGGAGACCGCCCGCCATCGTGTTCTCGCGCACCGACGTGCTGTCGCGCGGCCCGCGGTCGGGCCTTTTCGTGACGCGCTCGCTGTTCACGCTGCGGAACCTGCTGCTCGCCGGCCTCATCGTCGCGCTCGCTCGGCCCCGCACCGGCGCGCACGCCGAGAACGTCACCACCGAAGGCATCAACATCGTGCTGGCGATCGACCTGTCCAGCTCGATGTTGTCGGAAGATTTCCAGCCGCAGAATCGTCTCGAGGTGGCGAAAGACAAGGTGAAGCAGTTCATCGTTGGGCGACGCAACGATCGCATCGGCCTGGTGGCGTTCGCCGCCGAAGCGCTCACGCAGGTGCCGCTCACGGTGGACTACCCGGTGCTGCTCGCCGCGGTCGACAACCTCGAGGCGGGACAGCTCGAGGATGGCACGGCGATCGGGACGGCGATCGCGACGGCGGCCAACCGGCTGCGCACGGCGCCGGGCAAGTCACGCGTGATCATTCTCCTAACGGACGGCGTGAACAATCGCGGGGCGATCGATCCGCGCACCGCCGCGCAGGCCGCGGCCGCGATCGGCGTCAAGATCTACACCATCGGCGTGGGCTCCGAAGGCATGGCGCCGGTTCCCGTTGGGCGCGGACTCATGGGCCTGCGCTACGAGTACCGTCCGGTCGAAATCGACGAGGCGCTGCTGCGCGACATCGCGCGCACGACGGGCGGACGATACTTCCGCGCCGTCGACGCGGCCGCGCTGCAGAACATCTATCAGCAGATCGACCAGCTCGAGCGCGAGCCGCTGCACGCGCGGACCTACGTGCGGTACACGGAGCAATTCCGCTGGCCGTTAGGCGCGGCGCTGCTGGCGCTCGCCTGCGAAGTGCTGCTGCTCGCCTGGCGGGGGCCCCTGCCGTGATCGAGACGCCGTTCTTCGACGATCCGTGGATGCTCGCGGCGACGCCGGCGCTGGTGCTCGTGGTCGTGCTCCTCATCGTCGGCGCGTACAAGCGCCGGCGCACGCGTCTGCGCCGTCTCGGCGCGTCCGTGGCAATCGAACGCTTGCTTCCGCCTGCGCTCGAGCGGTCGCCGTGGCGCCGCGCGACCTTCATCGGTCTCGCCGCCGCATTCGCCGGCGTGGCGTTTGCCGGCCCGCGCTGGGGCACCGAGCGCACCATCGAGCGGGGCAGCGGCGTCGACATCGTGCTGGCCATGGATGCGTCGCTCTCGATGCTCGCGACCGACGAACACCCGAGTCGTCTGGAAAACATGAAGGAGGAGGCACGCCGGCTCCTCGCGCTCTCCGGCGGCGACCGCTTCGGCCTCGTCGCGTTCGCGGGCCGCAGCTACATCTTGACGCCGCTCACCGTCGATCAGGGGGCGCTCGACTTGTATCTCGACAATCTCGATCCGACGGTTGTCGGCGAAGCGGGCACATCGATGTCGCGCGCGATCGCACAGGGCACACAGCTCCTGTTGGCGACGCCGACGACGAGCGACCGGGCGTTGATCGTGATGAGCGATGGCGAGTCGTTCGAGTCGGTGGATGACGTCGTGGCCGCCGCGAAGGCCGCGGCCGACTCCGGGATTGCCGTGGTGACGGTTGGCTTTGGCACGATCGACGGCTCCACCATCCCGATCGCTGGACCGCAAGGTATTACTGAGAAGAAGGATCAAGCGGGCCACATCGTGATCACACACTACACGCCGGAGATGCTGCAAGCCGCCGCACAGGCCGCGCACGGGACGTTCATCGAGGCCAGCGCCACCGACAAGGCGGCGCGGATTCGCCGCGCGCTGGCGGCGCTCCGGCGCGAGGGGCGCGCCACGCCCACGGGTCGCGAGCGGAAACCGCGCTTCCAGCTCTTTCTCATCCCGGCCATTCTGCTCGTGCTGGCCGACACGATGCTTGCCGAGCGGCGCCCGCGCCGCGCGACGGCCGCATCGGGGACGGCGTCGCGCATCGCGGCCGCGCTGCTGCTCGTGCTTGCGTTAGGCATGCCGCGCGTGGCCCGGGCGGAAGGGACGCACGGGCGCGGCTCCGATGGCGACAAGCTCTTCAAGGCCGGCCGCTACAAGGAAGCCGCGGCGGCGTACGAACAGGCGCTCCGCAGCGGCAAAGCCTCGGCGCGGCTCGAGTACAATCTGGGCACGGCGCTCCTCGCCGCCGGCGAGCGCGACGAAGCGCTGGCCGCGCTCGAGCATGCGTCGCAGATCGCCGACGACGCGGACCTCAGGTATCGCGCGCTGTTTAACCTCGGACTCGGCTACCTGCAGCGCGCGCGCTCCTCGGCCGGACAGGGCGCCTCGCAGGCGTACATGTCGGCGCTCGATGCCTACCGTAAGGCGCTTCGGCTCAAGCCGAACGAGCTCGACGCCAAGTGGAACTACGAGCTCGCCAACAAGAACAAGAAAGGCGGCGGCGGCGGCGGAGGAGCGCGCAACCAGGACCGCCCGGAACAGGGCTCCGCGGCCAAGCAGTCCCAACATCCGAACGCGGGCATCGACAAGCGCTCGGCGGAGCAGTTGCTCAACAGCGCCGAGCGCGAGGAGCGCGACGTACAGGCGCGCAAGCAGAAGGAAAACCAGCCGACGCCGCCGCCGGGCGGCAAGGACTGGTGATGCTCGCGCTCCTGGCGATCCTTGCGTTAGGCGTGCAGACGCCCGGCGCGTCGCGCATCGACAGCTCGGGCCGGCCGCCGGCTATCGTCACGCGCGCGCCGCTCGACACCAGCGCCGCCGTCAACGTGCGCGTGCTCGCCGCGCCGGAAACCGTCTACGTGGGACAGCAGTCGACCTACGAGCTGGGCGTCTTCCTCGACACCAACGTGCGCGACCGCATGCGGCGGCTCGAGGCGATCGCCCCCGAGATGCGCGGCCTCATGGCCTATGAACCGCCCGCCACCGCGTCCGGCTTTCCGACGCGCACCGTTGGGCAGCACCGCTACGAAGCGCGCGTCTACGAGCGGGCCGTGTTCCCCCTCACACCAGGACGCATCGCCATTCCGCCGGCGCGACTCGTGTACGCGATGCCGCTGACGTATAGCTTCTTCAGCCACGAAGAGACCTACGAGCTGCGCAGCGACAGCGCCGTCGTCATCGCGATCGAACCGCCCGAAGCTGGCCGCCCGGCGGATTGGAACGGCGCCGTGGGCACGCTGCACATCGCGTCGCACGTCGACAGCACAGGTGGCCGCGTCGGCGATCCGATTCTGCTCACCGTCAGCGTCGCCGGCCGCGGCAACGTGAATCTGTTTCCGCGACCGCAGATCGCCATTCCATGGGCGTCGGCGGTGCCGACGGTGGAGCGCGTCAACCTGGCGCCCGATTCGTTGGACATCCGCGGCGTCAAGGAATTCGATTGGGTGGTGACGCCGCAGCACGACGGGCGCCTCACGATACCCGAGATCCATTACTCGTACTTCGATCCGGATGCGCGCCGCTACGAGACGGCGGTCGCACCGGCTGTCCCCATGACGATCGCGTCGGGGACGCTCGCGAGCAGCGACACCGGCGTCGCGCCGCCACGCTACACGCTGCGCTCGACGTATCGCGGACCGATCGCGCCCGAGCCATACACGCAGGTGCCGTTCTGGTGGCTGGTGGGTCTCGCGCCGCTCCCGGCATTCGCCCTCGCCGCCGCGCGCCGGCCGCGACGCGCGCGCAAGCCGGCGACGCCGGCTCGCGCGCTCCTCGCGCTCACGCGCGCCGCCGACCCACCCTCGACGCGCGAGCTCCGGCGCGCATTTCTGCGCGCCGTCGCCTCGCGCGTCCGCGCCCGCGCCTTCGGCACCGGCCCCGTGCCCGCGACGCTCGCCGAGCCGAGCGTCCTTGCTCGCGCTGCGCGCCGCGCCGGTGTCTCGATCGGCACCGCCGCCGCGGCCGCTGCGTTAGTCGACGAGCTCGATACCGCCGCGTTCTCCAACGACGGCTCCGACGCCGCGCGCGCGACGCCGGAGCTCGCCAAGCGCGTCGAGCGCACGTATCGCGCAATCGATCGCGAAGCATGCCGCCCGCGCACCGTGCCCGTCACTGCCGCGGTCCTCGCCCTGCTCGTGTTCGCCGCCGGAGTGCACGCCGCGACGCCCGATGCCGACACCGCGCTCTTCGAGCGCGGCGTCGTCGCCTATCAGTCGCATCATTTCGCCGCGGCGGAGCGCGTGTTCGGCGACATCACGGCGCGCGTCCCGCGCGCCGCGGACGCGTGGGCCAATTTCGGCACCGCCGCATTCAGCGCTGGTGATACGGCCGGAGCGGCGCTTGGCTGGCAGCGCGCGCTGCGCATCGAACCGCTTGCCTCCGACGTGCGGGATCGTCTCGAAATCCTGGGAGCGGCGAGCGGACTCGGCGCGGTGCCGGCGGTCCCGCCGGCACCGATCGCGCTCGTCGCCGCGGCGCTCTGGATCGCGGCCTGGGTCGCCATGGGCTGGTATCTCGCTCGTCGCCGAAAATTGGCGGGCGCGCGTCCGCTCATCGTCGGCGCGCTGACGGTCGCCATTGTGCTCGGTGCGCTCGCCGCGGCTGTCGATGCGCGACTCGCCGGCCGCGACCTCGTTGTCGTGACGGAGGACGCGCCGCTGCACGACCTGCCGGCCCTCGCCTCCGATCGCTCGACAACGCTGCGTCCCGGTGAAATCGCGCGCGTCGTCGAACGCGAAGGCCCCTGGGCGCGCGTCACCACCGATGGTGGACGCCACGGTTGGGCCGAGTCGGACGACCTCACCTCGCTCGCGCGCAATTGACGCTGTTCCCGCGGCACTCATAGCTTTCTGCATGCCGCGCATCACCATCCTCGACAACACGGTGGTCGATCAGATCGCTGCCGGCGAGGTGGTGGAGCGGCCGGCATCGGTGGTGAAGGAGCTGGTCGAGAACGCGCTCGATGCCGGCGCGCATTCCATCGACGTCACGTGCGAAGACGGCGGCCGCGTGAAAATCCGCGTGGCCGATGACGGCTGCGGGATGGAGCGCGACGATGCGTTGCTCGCGCTGGCGCGTCACGCGACGTCGAAGATCCGCCAGTCGGAGGACCTGGTGGGCGTCGCGAGCTTCGGCTTTCGCGGTGAGGCGTTGCCGGCCATCGCGTCGGTATCGCAGCTCGAGATCGACACGGCTGCCGTCGACGGTGCGGGGACGCGCATCACGATGTCGGGCGGGTCGTTGCCGGATGTGAGCGACGCGGCGCGCCGCCGCGGGACGTCGGTCACGGTCGAGCGGCTTTTCTACAACGCCCCGGCGCGCCAACGTTTTTTGCGTTCGGCGCGCTCGGAGTGGCGGGGCATCGTGGACGTGCTCACGATGCTGGCGCTGACGCGTCGCGACGTGCGCGTCACCGTGATCCACGATGGCCGCAATGTGTTAGGCTTGCCGCCGGCGCCGACGCTGCGCGCGCGCGTCGGCGCGCTGTGGGGCGCATCGTTCGCCGAGCGTCTGGTGGATGTGGACGACGTGAGCGGCGAGGTGCGCGTCGCCGGACTGGTCGAGCGTCCGGCCGATGTCGGCACGGCGAGCCGCCGGCTCTTCGTCTCGGTGAACGGCCGCGCGATCCGCGATGCGGGCCTGGTGCGCGCCGCGGAGGCCGCCTACCGCTCCACCATTCCCGCGGGGTTGCGGCCGACGCTGCTGCTCGAGCTCACGGTGCCTAACGACGGCCTCGACGTCAACGTGCACCCGGCCAAGGCGGAAGTGCGGTTTCGGGACCGCTGGCCCACCGAACGCGTCGTGGAGCACGCCGTTCGGCGCGCGCTCGGCACCGGATCGAGCGCGGCGACGTTCGGCGGCCGGGGCGGCGCCTGGCCGCCGGCCTTCGCGCCGGGCGTGCCGGTCGATCGGGACGTGCTGCGGGCGCCGGCCTTCGCGCCGGCCGCCGAGCCGCCCATGCCTAACGGAGCCATGCCGACGGCCGACGCGCCGGCCGAGCCGCGCGCCGACCCGGTGCCCGTGCCGCCGCTCCTGCAGGTGCGCCGCACGTACATCACCTTCGAGCACGACGACGGCATCGTGTTCATCGATCAGCATTCGGCGCACGAGCGCGTGCTGTACGAGCGCTTCGTGCGGACGCTGGAGCGAGGCGAAGCGCCGTCGCAGCGCTTGCTCTTCCCGATCACGCTGCACCTCGGCCCTGCCGAGGGCGACGCGTTCGATGAGCATCGCGCCCTGTTCGAGCGCCTCGGATTCGAGATCGAGGGCTTCGGCGGACACACGCTCATCGTGAGCGCCGTCCCGATGCCGCACCCGCGCTTCGATGCGCCGCGCTGCTTGCGTGATACGCTCGCCGCGCTCACCGGCGACCGCTCGCCCTCGGCCGCATCGCGCCACGATCATCTCGCCGCGACGCTCGCGTGCAAGGCGGCGATCAAGGCCGGGGACCCGCTCTCGCCCGACGAAATGCGCGCGCTCTACACGGCGCTCGCCCGCACGACACTCCCGGCGCACGACGTGCACGGCCGATCGACCATCGTGCAGCTGTCCTGGGACGAGCTCGAGCGGCGCTTTGGCCGCCGGTAGGCTCCGCGTCGTCACCGGCCCCACGGGCGCGGGCAAGAGCGCGCTCGTGCTGGCGCTCGCCGCCCGCGCGCCGTTAGGCATCGTGAGCGCCGATTCGCGGCAGGTCTACCGCGGTTTCGACATCGGCACTGCCAAGCCGACCGCCGCCGAGCGCGCGTGCGTGCCGCATTTCGGCATCGACGTCGCCGACCCCCACACACGCTATTCGGCCGCCGCATGGGCGAACGGTGCGACCGCGTGGATCGACGACATCAGACACGCCGGTCGCGAACCCGTGGTCGTGGGCGGCACGGGCTTCTATGTGCGCGCGCTCACATCGCCGCTCTTCCTGGAACCGGAGCTCGATGTCCGTCGGCGCCAGGACATCGCGAAGCATCTGCGCACGCTTCGCCTGCAGGAATTGCAGCGATGGTGCACCGCGCTCGACCCCGCGCGTGCCGGCCTCGGCCGTGCGCAGCTCGAGCGCGCCATCGAAGTCGCGTTGCTCACGGGGATTCCGCTTTCGGAGTGGCATCGTACCGCGCCGGGGGCGAAGCCGCTGCGCGCGCGATATCTTGTAGTCGATCCAGGCCCCGCGTTGGGGCCGATGCTCGCAGCGCGGCTGGATGCGATGCTCGCCGGAGGGTGGCCCGACGAGGCCCGCGCGCTGGATGCAGGCGTCTCGGCCGCCGCGCCGGCGTGGAACGCCACCGGTTACGCGGCCGTACGTTCGCTCGCGCGCGGAGAGTTAGGCATGGCCGCCGCTCGCGAGCAGATTCTGATCGCGACGCGCCAGTACGCCAAGCGTCAACGCACGTGGATTCGCAATCAGCTGTCGCCGGACGACGTCACGCGTATCGATCCGCGTGATCCCGATGCGCTCGACCGCGCGCTGGCCTGGTGGCACGACGCTCGTGAGGGGATGGGATGAAGATCGGCATTACCTGTTATCCGACGTACGGCGGATCCGGTGCGGTGGCCACCGATCTCGGCATCGCGCTCGCCGAGCGCGGGCACGAAGTGCACTTCATCACGTATCAGCAGCCGTTTCGCCTGCCCGCGTTCCTGCCGCGCATCTTCTTCCACGAAGTCGACGTCGTGCGCTACCCGCTGTTCGAGTATCCGCCTTACGACCTCGCGCTCGCGGTGCGCATGCACCAGGTGGTACAGGAGCACCGCCTCGACATTCTCCATGCGCACTACGCCATCCCGCACGCCACGAGCGCGTGGATCGCCAAGGAAATGCTGGAGAACGATGACGTCGACGTGCGCATCATCACGACGCTGCACGGCACCGACATCACGCTCGTTGGGCAGGACCCGTCGTTCCAGACCATCACCAAGTTTTCGATCGAGCGCTCCGACGGCCTGACGGCCGTGTCGCAGTTTCTCAAGCACGAGACGTACAAGGCGTTCGGCTGCACCGGCTGCGCCGTGGAAGTGATCCACAATTTCGTGGACCCGGTACTGTACAACCGCGCGTCGCATTCGCCGCAGCTCCGCGAGCAGTTAGGCAGCAACGGCGACCGCGCCGTGGTCATGCACGTGTCCAACTTCCGGCCCGTGAAGCGGGTGCGCGACATCGTGCAGATCTTTGCGCGCATCCGCCGCGAGCGGCCCGCCGTGCTGGTGATGGTCGGCGACGGGCCCGAGCGCACGTCCGCCGAGCAGGAAGCGCGCGACCTCAACGTGCAGGACGACACGTATTTCCTGGGGAAGATCGACGTCGTCGCGCCGCTGCTCGCCAGCGCCGATCTCTTTTTGCTGCCCAGCCAGAGCGAATCGTTCGGATTGAGCGCGCTCGAGGCGCTGTCGTGCGGCGTGCCGGTGGTCGCGTCGCGGGTGGGCGGCATTCCCGAGGTCGTGACCGACGGCGTGACGGGCGTCCTGCGCGACGTCGGCGACGTGGACGGCATGGCCGCTGCGTCGCTCGAGCTGCTCGGCGACCGCGTGCGCTGGCAGCAGATGAGCGCGGCCGCGGCGGCAGATGCGCGCCGCCGGTTCGCCCGCGACGACATGGTCGCCCGGTACGAAGCGTTTTATGCGCGCACGATTGGCTAACGCGCTGCTCCGGCTGGCGCGTTGGCCCAACGTCGCGCTCGCGGCGTCGGGCGTGGCCTTCGGCGCATGGTGGGTGGGGTGGGGCCCCGGAGAGCGCATCGCGCTCGCCGCGGTCGGCGCGGCCTGCCTAACCGTGACCGCCAATGTCTGGAACGACATCGCCGACATCGAGATCGACCGCCTCGCGCACCCGGACCGGCCGCTGCCCTCGGGACGCCTGTCCACGCGCGCGGCGCGCGCCATTGCGACGACCGCCGGTGTGTTGGGCGTCGCGCTCGAAGCGGCAGCGTTGCCCGAGCTCGGCGCCCTGAGCGTGGCGGTCGTTGCGCTCATGTACGCGTACAGCCCGTGGATCAAGCGCGCCGGATTGTTGGGCAACGTCGTCGTCGCCGTGCTCGCGTCGCTCCCGTTTCTCTATGGCGCATGGGCCGTGGGCCGGCCGCGCGGCGCCATCAGCCTCGTGATCATCGCCGTCCCGCTGCACCTCGCTCGCGAGGTGGCCAAGGATCTCGAGGACGCGCCCGCCGACGCCGGCTCTCGGCGCACGCTGCCCGTGAGCGCCGGCGTCTCCGTTGCCGTCGCCGTGCTGTCGGTCGCATCGCTCGCGTTTCTGCTCCTCCTGCTCCCGTTCGTCGCCGCCCGACCGTGGTTTGCGGCAGCCGTGCTTCCGGCCGCCGCGCTCGTGCTCTATGCCGTAGGCATCGCGGTTCGTGGCCACCGCGGGAGCCCGCTCGTCTTCAAGCTCGCCATGATCTGCGCCATGGCCGCGTTCCTAACGATCCGTCCCTGACGTCTCCCTCGCAATTCGATCGACATGACGCTCTTCCAGGCAATAGTGCTGGGCATCATCCAGGGTTTGTCCGAGTTTCTGCCCATCAGCAGCTCGGCCCACCTGGCGCTCACACCGTGGTTGCTCCACTGGCCGGAGCCGGGCCTGTCGTTCGACGTCGCCCTGCACACCGGGACGCTCGTGGCCGTGCTCGGCTATTTTCGCGATGAGTGGATCCGGCTCGCCCGGGCCGCATGGGAGATCGTCACCACGCGAACGGTCGCGACCGAGTCGCAGCGGCGGGTGGTGTTGCTCGTCATCGCGACGATTCCCGGTGGCATCGCCGGTCTCGCGCTCGACAAGTACGCGGAGACCACGTTCCGCGCGCCGGCGCTCATCGCGTGGGCCATGATCATCCTCGGCGTTCTGCTCTGGCTCGCCGATCGCGGCGCGCGCGAGGTTCGCACGTTGCACGACATGAACTGGCGCGACGCGCTGCTCATCGGGATCGCGCAGATCTTCGCGCTCATTCCCGGCGTATCGCGCTCCGGCTCCACGATTACCGCCGGGCTCGCCGATCGGTTCGACCGGGAGAGCGCGGCGGTGTTCAGCTTTCTCATGAGCATGCCGATCATTGCCGCTGCCGCGATCCTCAAAGTGCCGCACGTGCTGCACGAGCAGGGACTGAGCGCGCCGCTCGTCGCGGGGGTGCTGGCGTCGGCGATCAGCGGCTGGCTCGCCATCGCCGCGCTGCTCCGCTATGTGACGCGCCGGAGCTATGGCATCTTTGCCTTGTATCGCGTGCTGGCCGGTGTGGCCGTACTCCTCATCGTGCACTATCGTGGCTGAAGCAACCTTCGACGGCTGTGGAGCGGACGAGCTGCGGGCGCTGCTCGATCTGCCGCGCGTCGAGGTGCACGACAGTGTGACGTCGACGTTGGACGTCGCGCATGCGTTAGGCGAATCGGGCGCGCCGGCGGGCTCGCTGGTGATCGCCGAGCGCCAGACGGCGGGCCGCGGACGCGAGGGGCGGC
This sequence comes from Gemmatimonadaceae bacterium, assembly GCA_036273715.1. Taxonomy (NCBI): domain Bacteria; kingdom Pseudomonadati; phylum Gemmatimonadota; class Gemmatimonadia; order Gemmatimonadales; family Gemmatimonadaceae; species Gemmatimonadaceae bacterium. The sequence goes on along the minus strand of DASUHB010000073.1, from coordinate 14,658 downwards.
GCTGGACGTCGGTCGCCGGCAGCGGCATCTGGCTCGCGATGCTCGAACGGCCAACGGACGCCGCGGCGACCGACGTGCTGGCGATTCGGTTAGGCATCGGCGCCGCGCGGGCGCTCGACCGCTTTGCCGAATCGCCGGTGCGGCTCAAGTGGCCGAACGATCTGTTCGTCGCCGCGGGGAAGGTGTGCGGCATTCTGGTCGAGTCGCGCTGGCGCGACCAGCGCATCGAATGGGTGGCGGTGGGCATCGGCATCAACGTGCGCCTCCCGCCCGATGTGGCGCACGCCGGCGCGCTCCGCGCGGGTGCATCGCGCGTGCCGGTGCTCGAGGCCGTGGTGCCCGCCATCCGCGGCGCCGCGGCGGCGCACGGCGCGCTCAAGGAGGCCGAGTTGGGCGAATACGCGCAACGCGACATGGCGCGCGGCCGCGCCTGCCGCCTGCCGGCGCCGGGAGTGGTGCAGGGCATCGATGCGCGCGGCTCGCTCCTCGTCGCCACCGCCGTCGGCGACGTCACGTGCCGGTCCGGCTCTCTCGTCTTCGAGGAGGACGCGTGATACTCGCCTTCGACGTGGGCAACACCGAGACGACCATCGGCCTGTTCGACGGCCGCACGCTCGTCGCGCACTGGCGCGTGATGACCGACGCATCGCGCACGCCGGACGAGATCGGGCTCGAGCTGTCGGGCCTGCTGCGGTCGCGGGACGTCGCGGCCTCCGCGGTCACGGGCGCGGCGATCGGATCCGTCGTGCCGCCCGTCACCGGTCCGCTCGCCGAGGCGTGCCTAACCTGGTTGGGCGTAACGGCGGTCGTCATCGATGGCCGCTCGGCCCTGCCCATCGCGCTGGATGTCGACGAGCCGCTCACCGTCGGCGCCGACCGCATCATCAACACGCTCGCCGCGAGCCGCATCCACCACACCGACACCATCGTCGTCGATCTGGGCACCGCCACGACCTACGACTGCATCACAGCCGACGGGGTGTTCCTGGGCGGCGTCATCGCGCCCGGCGTGCGCACGTCGTTGGACACGCTGGTGCGCCGCACGTCGAAGCTCCCCGCCACCGAGCTCGCCGCGCCGGCGCGCGCGATCGGCAAACGCACCGAAGATTGCATTCGCGCCGGCGTGATGTTCGGCTCCGTCGATGCGATCGACGGCATCGTGCGCCGCATCAAAGCCGAGTGGCCATCGCCGCGAGAGCCGATGGTGATTGCCACCGGCGGCCTGGCCGAATTGGTCGCGCCGTTGTGTACGGAGGTCGACCTCGTCGAACCGTACCTCACGCTCGAAGGACTGCGCCTCGCGCACGAGCTGCTCACCGTCGGCAGCGCCGACTAACGCTTCGACCGCCCCGCGCACGGCGCGACGAGCCCGGCTCGCGCACCGTCAGACTGGCCGGGAAACCGTGACGAGCCCGTGTTGTCCGCCGGAATGACAGACATAAGTCATTCATTTTGGCCAACTTAGCGGGCACGACGGCTGCAATTGGCCGGATTGACACTGGAGCAAGAGCCGCTATCTTCCCTTTGTCTGGCACTCGCAGTGCAAGAGTGCTAACACCGCTCAATCGAGCATTTCGTGCAACCCATACTGGAGGAGGGAGGCGACCTATGGCCACCAAGAGTGCCACCGCGGTGAAGGTCAATCCGCTGGCCGATCGCGTCGTCATCAAGGCTCTCGAGGAATCGGAGCAGATGCGCGGCGGTCTCTACATCCCCGACACGGCGAAGGAAAAGCCCCAGCAGGGCGAGATCGTCGCCGTCGGACCGGGCCGCTTCGAAAAGGACAAGCGCGTCCCGATGGATGTCAAAGTCGGTGACAAAGTCCTGTACGGAAAGTACAGCGGCACCGAGGTCACCATCGATGGCGAGCAGTACCTGATTCTCCGCGAATCGGACGTCCTCGCGGTGATCGCCTAACGGTCACTCGGCGCGCCTAACGATAGCGCCGGTAACCACTCACACACAGGATTCTTTCACCCACTGGAACTATGGCTGCCAAAGAACTGCATTTCGATACTGAGGCGCGCGCGGCGCTCAAGCGCGGCGTCGATCAGTTGGCCGAAGCCGTGAAAGTCACGCTCGGCCCCAAGGGACGAAACGTCGTCATCGACAAGAAATTCGGCGCCCCCACCGTGACCAAGGACGGCGTCACGGTCGCCAAGGAAGTCGAGCTCGCCGATCCGCTCGAGAACATGGGCGCGCAGATGGTCAAGGAAGTCGCCACCAAGACGTCCGACCTCGCCGGCGATGGCACCACCACCGCCACCGTGCTCGCGCAGGCGGTCTTCCGCGAAGGCCTCAAGAACGTCACGGCCGGCGCCAACCCGATGGCCATCAAGCGCGGCATCGACCGCGCCGTGTCCGCAATCGTGGAAGAGCTCAAGAAGATTTCCGTTCCCACGAGCGGCAAGAAAGAAATCGCCCAGGTCGGCACGATCTCGGCGAACAACGACAAGGAAATCGGCGACCTGATCGCCGAGGCAATGGAGAAGGTCGGCAAGGACGGCGTCATCACGGTCGAGGAAGCTCGCGGCCTGGAGACGACGCTCGAGACGGTCGACGGCATGCAGTTCGACCGCGGCTATCTCTCGCCGTACTTCGTCACCGATCCGGAGAAGATGGAAGCGGTGCTCGAGGATGCCTACATCCTCATCCACGACAAGAAAATCTCCTCGATGAAGGACCTGCTCCCGGTCCTCGAGAAGGTCGCGCAGATGGGCAAGCCCTTGCTCATCATCGCCGAGGATGTCGAGGGCGAGGCGTTGGCGACGCTGGTCGTCAACAAGCTCCGCGGCACGCTCAAGGTGGCCGGCGTCAAGGCGCCCGGCTTCGGCGACCGCCGCAAGGCGATGCTGCAGGACATCGCGGTATTGACGAACGGACAGGTCGTGAGCGAGGAAGTCGGGTTCAAGCTCGAGAACGCGGTGCTCTCCGACCTCGGTCATGCGAAGCGCATCGTGATCGACAAGGACAACACCACGCTCATCGACGGCGCGGGCGACGAGAAGAAGATCGAGGGCCGGATCAACGAGATCCGCGTCGCGATCGACAAGTCGACGTCGGACTACGACAAGGAGAAGCTGCAGGAGCGCCTGGCCAAGCTGGCGGGCGGCGTTGCGGTGATCAACGTCGGCGCCGCGACCGAGTCCGAGATGAAGGAGAAGAAGGCCCGCGTCGAGGACGCGCTGCACGCCACGCGCGCGGCCGTCGAGGAAGGCATCGTGCCGGGCGGCGGCGTCGCGCTCATTCGTGCGCAGCGTTCGCTCAAGGGCATCAAGCTCGACAGCGATGAGCAGATCGGCGTCGACATCATCCGTCGCGCCGTGGAGGAGCCGCTCCGCATGATCGTGCACAACGCGGGTGGCGAAGGCTCCATCGTGCTCGAGAAGGTGCGCGCGTCGAAGGACGACAAGTTCGGCTACAACGCGCTCACTGACACGTACGAGGATCTGATGAACGCGGGCGTCATCGATCCGACCAAGGTGACGCGCACGGCGCTGCAGAACGCGGCGTCGATCGCGGGACTCCTGCTCACGACGGAAGCGATCGTCGTCGAGAAGAAGGAAGAGAAATCGGCCGCGCCGGCAGCGCCGGGCGGCGGCATGGGCGGCATGTACTGAGCCCAGGCTCTCGGTCTAACGGAAACGGGGATCCGCGCGACGCGGGTCCCCGTTTTTCGCTCCGGTCACCTTTCGCGCCGCTTCCTCAGTGCTGCGATGACGCGGTCGAGTCCGGGGCGGCGCAGGCGAAGTGAATCACCCACGTCGGTGAGGCATCGCGCCCACCGTCGAGCAGCACCGGCCCTTCGTTCTCGATCTTGTACGGACCGTGGCACGCCTGCGTCATCTTCTTGTAGGCATCGGCGCGTCGCTTCGCGATTTGGTTGGGCAAAGCCTCGGTGTCATACTCGACCACACCCGGCAACTGCTGTTGGTTGACCGGTGCGTTCGTGTCTGCCTGCGCCGAGGGACCCGGCGCCTGGGCGAGATACGCAGAATTGCCGGGGAAGCAGGCCGACGAGGCCAGGAGTCCTGCCGCAAGCACCGCAGCGCCATACGTGCGAGTCATAGATTGTCCGCCTGAATGTGCGTGGTCGTCGGCTCGCGACGACAGTTGACTAACGCAAATACCCGATGTGACGAAAATCGGTTCCGTGCGGGTATACCGTTCTGAACGCGAGTGTGGCGCGCACAGTCACCTGCGCGTCATGTGTCAGATTCGTGTCAACTCGCCGCGACGGCCGCACGCAGCGGAACTGTCACGCACGCACGGCGATTTTGCGAGAGATCCCACCGCCGGGAATCATGAGCGATCATGCTGGTCGTCTTCGCGCGGGCGCCGCTGCCCGCCGTGCGTCGTTCGCCGTCGTCGGCGTCCTTGCCCTGTTGGCGGGCGCGGGGTGCAGCGATGCCGCGTCGCCGCATCCGCCGCCACCCCCGCCGCCGCCTCCGCCTAACGAAATCCCGGCGCCGCCCGTGCCGGTGTGCGACGGGCTCCAGACCGTCTGCAACGTCCCGCTGCCCACCTACGATGGTTCGGGCCAGCTCGTGCACCCCGACATCGCGGTCTTTCCGGGCGGCTTCGCGGGCCACGAGTTCTGGCTGACGGCCACGCCGTACCCGAACGGGAACGCCAACCTGGAAAACCCGTCGATCTTCACTGACGACGCGCGCCGCTGGATCGTGCCGCCGCGCGTCACGAATCCGTTGGTGCCCGCGCCGCCATCGCCGGCGCACAACTCGGATCCCGACCTCGTGTTCGATCCGGTGTCCAACGAACTGCGGATGTACTACCGCCTAACGCAGAACAACGCCGACGACATCCGCATGCGGGCGAGCGCGGACGGCGAACACTGGTCGGCGCCGGTGTCGGTGGTGCACGCGACGGGCATCGCCATCGTGTCGCCCGCGGTCGTGCGCCTGCCGAGCGGCGTCTGGGTCATGTGGTCCGTGAATGCGGTGAAGGGCGGCTGTCAGGCGCAGTCGACCGTCGTCGAGCGGCGCACGTCGGCCGATGGCCTGCACTGGTCGCAGCCATCGGCCGTCGATCTCATCCAGCCCGGCTTCGTGCCGTGGCATCTCGACGTGCAGTACATTCCCAGCAAGCACGAATACTGGGCGCTCTTCGCCGCCTATCCCGACGGCGCCGGCTGTGCGGCCGACGATCTGTTTTTTTCCCGCAGTGTCGACGGAGTGACATGGGAGACCTTTCGCACGCCGCTCGTCGCACGCACCGACGTGCAGGCGTACGCCAACGCCGTCTATCGGTCGACGTTTTACTACGACGCCGACAACGATGCCGTCCGCCTGTGGTTGAGCGGCGCCGTGCTGTCGCCCCAGAAAACGTGGATCTGGACGCTGAGCACGTCGCGCTGGCGGTTGACGGATCTGTTGGCGCACGTATCCGCGACGCCGGCGCCGTTCTCGGGCAGCCTGCCGCCGTCGATCGGCCCCGTCGTGTGGGACGCATCGTCGCCGGATGCGGCGCAGAGTGACTTCCCGTGACCGCCGCCGGCGCGTGGTCGAATGGGCGGCCGCCGTCGCGCTGGCCGCGATGTGCCTGGCATCGCCTGCGTGCGCCGCGCAGGTCCACGTGCGCGTACGCGCCGGCGTCACACTCCACGACGTCGCGCCATCGGCGCTCCGGAACGCCAACGGCAGCCCGCGCGTGGCCGACACGGTCCGCTACGAGGCGGTGTGGCGCCGCATCGCGCCCGGCCTCGTGCGATGGTCGCACGACACTCGGTTAGGCATTGATCCCGGGGTCGCCGCCGCGCTCCTGGCCAAGGAGAGCGGCGGCGATTCGCTGGCCGTGAGCGCCGCCGCTGCGTTGGGCATCGCGCAGCTCACTGCCGCGGCGGACACCGACCTGCGCGCCATGGCGACGTCCGACCGCTTCGCCTGGATGCGCCGCGAGATCCATCGCTGGCCGCGGTCGCCGCTCGTGCACGACGCGCCGGCGTCGGCGGCCACGATCGATTCGCTCCTCGCCGCCGGCGTGCTCACCTCGCGCAGCGAATACCTGTTCGATCCTGCGTTAGGCGCGCGCGCCGCCGTGTTCTGGCTGCGCATGCTCGTCGACAAATGGACCACCAACACCTGGCCCGGCGGCTACGGGAGCTTTGCCCGCCGCGCCATTGCCGCAGGCCATCCGCTGGACGACGATCAGCTCGCCAACCTCGTGATCGTGAGCTACAACCGCGGCTACCTCGTCGTGCACGATCTCGTCGCCCGATACGGCGCGCAGTGGACAGCGCATCTCGCCGACCTGGGCCCAGCGGGCATCGAGGCGGCCGATTATCTCGATCGCGTGCGTTCCTATGCGCTGCTGTTCGACGGGGTGCGCCCGCCCTGACGCGGCGGACGCGGCGACCGAGATGCAACGCTTTTCTGCGCCGATCGTACTAATCCAGAGTGCTGCAGCAGCGATCGCGTCTCGTGCAGATGCGATAAGCCGCCGGTCCCGGTGGTACGAGCGTACGCGGTCGACTTCTCCTTGCGCGCGACGTCTCTCTTCCAAACCGCGGGCCGGCGGCTTCTCGTTCGCGCCAATGTACGGCGCTCCAGCGCACGCGTCCAGATCACAAATTGAGCGACATCTGCCGTGCCCGCTCGTCGGTCAGCGCAATCGCGATCGGGCGGTCCTGTTCCGACACGTAGAGTCGCCCTCGAAACGCGGTCCTGCCCAACGCGGCGCGCATCGACGCGTGCGCCAACTCCGGGCTGTTGCATCGCCGGCTCAAGTGCGCCAGCACCACGGTCGTGAGGCCGCGATGCGCGCACGCGGCGGCCACGGCGCCGGCGGCGCGGTTGCTCAGGTGGCCGAACGGACCCGCGATTCGCTCGCACACGCTCGGCGGGTACGGTCCCGCCCGAAGCCATCCTTCATCGTGGTTGGACTCGAGAATGAGCGTATCGAGTCCGGAGAGTGCGTCGACGAGCGAGCGCGTCGCGTGTCCGACATCGTACGCGACGCCCAGGCGCTCGCCGGATTCGCGCGCCGTCGCAACGAGTGCGATGGGCTCGGCGGCATCGTGCGCGATGCGCATCGTGCGCACGGACATCGTGCGGAGATCGAGCGTCGCGCCGCTGACGAACGACGTGCCGGTTCGCGGGCGATGCAGCGACCGCCACGTCCCCGCGCTCGCGTACGTGTGCCAGCGCCATTTCGTCGCGCATGAGGCCGCGGCGCGCGCGTGATCGTGGTGTTCGTGCGTGAGGATGAGCGCTTCGATCGATTCCGGCGCGATGTCGAGCGCGCGAAGCCGGCGTGCCATTTCGCGCGGCGGGAAGCCGGCGTCGATGAGCACGCGGCCGTCGCCCGCCTCGAGGACGAGCGCGTTGCCCGAGCTGCCGGTGCCCAGCGCCCACGCTCTCATACGGCGACGCCGGACGCGACCGCGTACGCGTCGCCGAACAGGCGGCGTCCGCGCTCGCCCAACGACATGCCGCGCCGCCCCATGGCGCGCTCGGCCGTCTCGAGGAACTTGTCGAGGCGGTAATTGCCTAACGCATCCCCCTCGCCCCACGAGAAGGCCGGCACGACCTTGGGCGGCATGGTGCTGCCGTACACGTTGCTGCCGGCGCCGAGTACGGTGCCGGTGGTCAGGCGGAGTCCGATGCCCGTCTTGACGTGGTCGCCGAACATGGTGCCGAGCTTCAGGAGGCCCGTGTCCCGCACTCCGTTAGGCGTCCACATCTGCACCGGGCCGTACGTGTTCTTCAGGTTGCTGGTGATCGTTCCCGCGCCCAGGTTCACCCAGCGCCCCAGGTACGAATGCCCGACGAATCCATCGTGCGACTTGTTGGAGTGGCCGAGCACGATCGTTTCGCTCAGCTCGCCGCGGACGATGGCACCGTCGCCGATGGCGCATCCGTTGATGCGGTCGCCGAGCACGGTAGCGCCGGCGCCGACCACGCAGGGCCCGACGAGGCGCGTGAACGCGCGCACGATTGCGCCGCGCCGCACGAGCACCGGTCCGGCGCTCACATCGAAGACCACGCCCGGCTCGATGACGGCCTCCGGCTCGACGTAAATCGGCCGCGCGCCGATGACGATCGCGCCGGCGGGCTCGGCGCTCGCGGCGAGCGGACCGAGCACCGCGATGTCCTCTGCGAGCTGGGCGACGAGGTCGGCAATGAAGCTCCACACCGCCGTGATCCATCGGCCCGCGACGGGTTCGACGCGCGATCCGGCGGCGCCCAACGATTCCAGCGGCGCCTCGCCGCGATCGAGCTCGGAGACCGGCGTGTCGCGCGCCAGCCGGACGGCGGCGATCGCCCCGGCGCAGGTCCAGACATCGGCGTCGCGCGCCTTCCAGCCTAACGGAGTGACGCAGCGGCTGTTCACCAGCACCGCCCGCGCCGGCAGGACGCCGGTGGCGGCGGCCGGCGCACCGGGTTCGTCGAAGGCGTCGAGGTGGGGCGCGACGACGGCGCCCGCCGCGGAGGTGCCGAACGCCAGCTCCCAGCGGCGGCGCACCAGCTCCGCGCCGGCGCGCATTTCGCCTAACGGACGGGTGAGCGCGAACGGCGCGATGGCGCGCGCCTGGGCGTCGTCGTACAGGTAGAAGGCGGTCACCGGCGGTCCCGCACGTGCGCCGGCAACGCGTCGATGAGGGACTTGAGGTCGGCCGCGCCGTCGGTGGTGGTCACGACCGTGAGACCGTCGCGCGCCACGACCACGAGGTCCGCCACTCCATACAGCACCACGGTTTGCTCTTCGGCGTAGGCGACGCAGTCCCGCGCCCGCACGAGGTGCACATCGCCGCTCACTGCATTGCCCGCAGCGTCGCGCTCGTGCACGCGCCGGAGCGCCGCCCAGGTGCCGACATCGTCCCATCCGAATTCGCCGGGGATCACCAGCACGTTGCGGCTGCGCTCGAGCACGCCTTCGTCCACCGTCACCGGTGTGACCGCGGAATAAAAGGCATTCATGTCGCCCGCGGACGCGTGTCGCAACGCGGACGACATCTCCGGCGTGTGGGAGGCGATCTCGGCCAGAAAATCCTGCGCGCGCCACACGAAGATGCCGGAGTTCCAGAGATAGCCCTCGGACATCATCCGCTCGGCTGTCGCCCGATCGGGCTTCTCGGCGAATCGCGCGACGCGCCGCGCGCCCGTGACGTGCTCGCCGGGCTGAATGTATCCGAACCCCGGATCGGGCCGCTCGGGCACGATGCCGACGGTGACTAACGCACCGTGGCGTTCGGCGACCGCCGCCGCGCGCGACAGCGTCTCGCGAAATCCGTCGTCGTTGCGAATGGACCAGTCGGCGTGGACGCAGATCATCACCGGATCGTCGGCGTCGCGTCGCGCGATGTCCGCCGCAGCCCACGCGAGCGCCGGCCCCGTGCCCGCGGCGCGCGGCTCTCCCACGATGTTCGCGCGGGGCAGGGCAGGCACCACCGCATGAACGGCGTCGGCCAGCGCGGCCGATGTGATGATGAGCGTGCGTTCCCCCGGCACGAGCGGGCCTAACCGGCGGATCGCATCGACCAGCAGCGGTTCGCTCGTCGCGAGCGGGAGCAACTGCTTGGGTCGCTCGGGCGTGCTGAGCGGCCAGAATCGCGTGCCCGAGCCCCCGGCCAGAATGACGGCCCAACGGCTCACGACTCGGGCGTCCTCAGCTCTCCGGAAGGCTCGACGTCGTCTCCCACGCCGAGCAGATCCGCGGCGCGTGCATACAACTTTTTGGGGCTGAACGGCTTCGTGAGGAACTCACTCGCGCCGAGGGCCATTGCTTCTCTGTGATGTTGTTCCTGGCCGGCCGCGGTGAGGATGATGCACGGCAGGCGCTGCCAGCGCGTATCCGAGCGCATGCGCGCCAGCACATCGAGTCCGGACAGATGCGGCATCATGAGATCGAGCATCACGAGTGCGACGTCGCTGTCCTGGGCGAGCGCATCCAAGGCTTCGCGTCCGTCGTACGCGAGCGTGACGGCAAACGGCCCCTGCTCGAGCTTCATCTTGATGATGCGGCCGATGTGCGGCTCGTCGTCCGCCACCAACACGTGAAGCCGCTCGGCTTCGACGGGCATCTCAGACAAGCGCGGCGATGTTCTCGCGGTTGCGCCGCAGTTCGAACAACAGGGGCGCCAGGTTCGCCGTGGCCTTGGCGAGGACGACCAGAATGGCGTCGTTGTTGAGCACCGAGATGATCGCGATGCCTTGCGCGAACTCGAGCACGGCAGTGGTGAGCGAGCCGCGTTCGTCGTGCGAGCCGTATTCGTCGGCAGCGGCGACGATGGACGGGATCAGCGCCGCGACGCGCTCCGCGTCCACGGTTGGCTCCGTTTGGCTGTCGATGAGCAAACCGTCGCGACCCAACACAACGGCTGCCTCGACACCATCGCGTTGGCGCAGTGCGGCCACCAAATCGCGAATCGTAGGCATCATCACTCCGGCTTCGAGTGCTGCGAAGCTAGACCCGGATGTATGTGAAGTCAAGCACGGAGAATAACTTGAAACCGCACCGCCGCGTCGGTATCGTTCCGCCATCCACCACGATGCTTAGTTCACCATTGCACAGCCACATGCCGGCCAGATCGCTGGTCTTGACCTTTGGCGCTCTTGCCGTGCTCGCGACGTCGGCGTGCGGCAATCCGTTCGCCGTACACGCCACGGTTGACGTCATCGCCGACACGCTGGCCGTGTACGGGTTGACGCAGGCGCCGACCAACGCGCCCACCGCACTCAACACGTTCGGACCCCAGCTCGTCACGACGAGCCCGACGACGCACTACGACATCGTGTTCGACATTCGGCCGGACAGCCTCGGGAATCCGCAGGCGTACGCCGAGCCGCCGCGCGCGGTGGCGTCGTTCGGCAACGCGGGCTTCATCGTCGATTCCACGCAGGCGTTCGATGCGATCACGTTCGCGCCCAACGTGACCTACAACGACAGCACGGTCGTGCCGCTCAAGGTTGGTACGATCCTGGTCGTTCAGGCCGCGTCGAGCGCGTGCGCGGTCCAACTGGTGACGTCGCAGACGTTCATTTATTCCAAGATCGTCATCGACAGCATCAACTACACGCCGTTCAACGAGCTCACGAATCCGGCGGGCAACACGATTTATTTCCGCATCGTGGTGGACCCGAATTGCGGATTCCGATCGTTCAAGGAAGGCCTCCCCACATTCTGACGTGCACGACCTGAAGCTCCTGCGCGAGAACATCGCGGCGCTTCGCGACGGGATGCGCCGTCGCGGGAAGCTCGAGATGCTTGGGCCCGTGATCGACCGGGCCGAAGCGCTCGACCGCGAGCGGCGCGCCTTGCTCGGGCAGATCGAGGAGAAGCAGGCGGCGCGCAACGCGGCCAGCCAGGACGTGGCCCGGCGCAAGAAGGCGGGCGAGGATGCGTCGGAGGTCATCGCCCGCACCCGCGCGTTAGGCGATGAGATCGCCGCCCTCCAGCACGCTTACGACGCGCAGTTCGCCGAGCTCGAGCGGCTGCAATACGAGCTGCCGAACATTCCGTTAGGCGACGTGCCGGAGGGCGGCGAGGAGGCCAACCGCGTCCTCCGCACGTGGGGCGAGCCGCGGTCGCACGATGGCGTCCGGCCGCACTGGGAAGTCGGCGAGCAGTTAGGCATCCTGGATCTGCCGCGCGGCGCCAAGATCGCCGGCTCGGGCTTCATCGTCTTTCGCCGCGGCGGCGCGCGGCTCGTGCGCGCGCTCCTCGCGTTCTTCCTCGACCTCGCCACGCGCCAACACGGCTACGAGGAAGTGTGGGTGCCCACGCTGGTCAACCGCCGCTCGATGACCGGCACCGGCCAGCTGCCCAAATTCGAGGAGGATGCGTACGTCACCAGCGACGACTTCTTTCTCATTCCGACCGCCGAAGTTCCGGTCACCAACCTCTATCGCGACGAAGTGCTGGATGCCGGCGACCTGCCCATGGCGCTCACCGCGTACTCGCAATGCTTCCGCCGCGAGGCTGGCGCCCACGGCAAAGACACGCGCGGCCTGATCCGGGTGCACCAGTTCGACAAGGTCGAGCTCGTGCGGTACGTGAGGCCGGAGGACTCGGACGCGCAGCTCGAGCTGCTCACGTCGCACGCCGAAACGGCGCTCAGAAAACTCGAGCTGCCGTATCGCGTGAAGATTCTCGCCGCCGGCGATACCGGATTCTCGAGCGCCAAGACGTACGACCTCGAGGTGTTCGCACCCGGCGTCGGCGCGTGGCTCGAGGTGTCCTCGTGTTCCACGTTCACGGACTTTCAAGCGCGGCGCGCGAACATTCGCTACCGTCCCGGCCCCGGTGAGAAGCCGCGCTTCGTGCACACGCTCAACGGATCGGGGCTCGCCTTTCCGCGCACGATCGTGGCGTTGCTCGAGCACCATCAGCGCGCCGACGGCACCGTCGCCGTGCCGGAAGCGCTGCGTCCCTACCTGGGCGCGGACACGCTCGGCTAACGCCCATGCGGCGCAGCGCGACGGTCGTCGTGCTCGGAGGACTGCTCGCCGTCCTTCTCAGCGCGTACACCGTGTACTCGCGGCGCGTCGTCCGCGAGCTCCGGCGCGACGCCGGACGCTACGGCGCGATGTACGCGCGAGTGTATCAAGCGCTCACCGATCCGACCGAAGAATCGGGCAACACCGCGTTGCTCGCGCTGTCGCAGCAGATCAACGAGCTGGGCGTGCCGGTCGTCATCACCGATACGGCGGGAATGCCCACGGCGGCGGTGAATCTACCGTTTTCGGCGCCGCTCACCGATCCGCGGGTGCGCACCTACGTCGCATCGCTCGACAAACAGAACGCCCCCGTAATCGAGCCCGGCATCGGCAAGGTGCACTTCGGCGACAGCGTGCTCATCACGAGCCTGCGCTTCATTCCGCTCTTGCTGGCATCGCTGCTCGTCCTAACGGGAGCCGCGATCGTGTACGTGATTCGCACGCGAAGCCGCGCCGACCGCGAACGCGTGTGGGCGGGCATGGCGCGCGAATCGGCGCACCAGTTGGCGACGCCGCTCTCGAGCTTGAGCGGATGGATCGAGCTGTTGCGCGATCATGCGGACGATGAGGTCTCGGCATCGGCGGCGCGGCACATGGAGGCGGACCTGGAGCGGCTCGAGCGCGTGTCGCATCGCTTCGAGCGCATCGGCCGGCCGCCGCGCCGCGACAAGCTCGACCTCGGCGACCTGGTGGTGCGCGTCGGCGCGTATTTCCAGGCGCGCGTGCCGACGCTCGCCCACGCGGTCACGCTCGTGGCGTCGCGCGCGAACGAGCCGATCGTGATCGAAGGAGATGAGGTGCTGCTCGAATGGGCGCTCGAAGTGCTCGTCAAGAACGGACTCGATGCGCTCGCGGGCCGCGGCGGCCGACTGTACATGACCACGAAGCGGCTCGATCCCGACCGTGTGCGTGTGCGCGTGGCCGACGATGGTCCCGGCGTGCCGCGCGAGCTGCGCGCGCGCATCTTCGAGCCGGGCTATTCCACCAAGCAGTCGGGGTGGGGGATTGGACTCTCGCTCGCCAAGCGCATCGTGGAAGAGAATCACGGCGGTCGACTCGTGCTCGCGCCGTCCGAGAAAGGCGCGGCGTTCGACATTATACTTCAGGGATGAGTCGCACCGCCATCTCGCCGGACGTGCTGGCCTCGCTCAACGACGCGCAGCGCGAGGCAGTCTTGCATTTCGAGGGACCGATTCTCGTGCTCGCCGGTGCGGGCTCCGGGAAGACGCGCGTGCTCACGACGCGCATCGCGCGGCTCATCGAGCACCACGGCGTGGATCCGCGGCACATTCTTGCGGTCACGTTCACGAACAAGGCGGCAGGCGAGATGCGCGAGCGCGTGGCGCGATTGTTGGGCGAGGAACCGGAAGGTATGTGGGCGGGAACGTTCCACGCGATCGGCGCGCGGATGCTGCGCCGCGAAGCGCCGCTGGTGGGACGCACGGCGAGCTTCACGATCTACGACGAGGACGACAGCCTCGCGCTCGTTAGGCGGATGATGGAGCAGGCGCGCATCTCCACCAAGGAGTGGGCGCCAAAGGCGCTGCGCGCCGAGATCTCCGACGCCAAGAACGCGCTGGTGACGCCGGAGGAGTACGCCGCGCGAGCGCTGCATCCCGTCGAGCGCGCCGCGGCCGTGGTGTATCCGCTGCTCGAGCGGGCGCTGCGCGAAGCGAACGCCGCGGACTTCGATGACCTGCTCGTGCTGCCGGTGCGCCTGCTGGAACAGCATCCGGACCGGTTGGCCGAGTACCGGCGCCGCTTCCAGTTCATCCTGGTGGATGAATACCAGGACACGAATCGCGCGCAGTACCGGCTGATCTCTCTGTTAGGCGGCGAGCACGGCAACGTCCTCGTGGTGGGCGACGACGACCAGAGCATCTACGGCTGGCGCGGCGCCACGATCGAGAACCTGCAGCGGCTGCCCGCGGACTTCCCGTCGCTCAAGGTCATTCCGCTGGAGCAGAACTACCGCTCCACCGAGGCCATCCTGCGCGCGGCCAACGCGGTGATCGCGCTCAACCCGAAGATCTTCCCGAAGAAGCTGTGGAGCGAGCTCGGCGAGGGCGATCCCGTGCGTGTCGTGGAATGCGACGGCGAGGAGCACGAGGCCGAGCGCGTCGTCGCGCGCATCAAGGCGCTGCGCGTGCAGGGCGGCGGGCTCGGCACCGACGGCCGCGCCGCCGATGCGGTCGAGTGGAAG